>JAFEDM010000492.1 GCA_018241625.1 Pseudomonadota bacterium
GACGAGGCCTGGGCGCAGCCGGTGCTTTCCGCCCTGCTCAACGCCTGACCGGCGGCTTCGACCCGGCGGAAATTGCAGGGCGGCGCGCAGGGCCGCGCTCAAGTCACTGGATTTGCAGGCATATTTTGTCGCACGCTTCTTGCACCGCCCCGCGCCGTTCCGGGGGGCCCGCATGCAGATACCATCGACTGGCGCCTATGCCGCGACCGCCGCGCCAGCGGCCGCCTCACCATTCTCCGATCTCGGCGCCGGTCCCACCCGCGCGCCCAGTCAAGCCGAGCAGGACTTCGACAACTGGGCGAAGATGACGCCCGCCCAGCAGATGCGCGCCGAGATCCTGCGCGAACTCGGCGTCACCCAGCAGGACCTGGACAAGATGGACCCCAAGGACCGCGCCAAGCTCGAAGAGAAGATCAAGGAGCTGACGAAGGAGAAGGTCCAGGAGTCCACCGAGAAGAAGACCGGCGTCGCGATCGACATCAAGGTCTGAATCCTTGTCGGCGCCGGCCTAGCCGAACCGTCCTTCGGGCCCTATCTGCGGAGGCCAGGGGGACCAATGGCTGAACCGATCATCTCCGTTGAAGGCCTGTCGAAGACCTATGCCGGCGGCTTCCAGGCGCTGAAGGACGTCAGCCTCAGCATTGAGAAGGGCGAGATCTTCGCCCTGCTCGGGCCGAACGGCGCCGGCAAGACCACGCTCATCGGCATCTCCTGCGGCCTGGTGAACCCGACGTCCGGCCGCGTGCTGGCCGACGGCAGCGACGTGGTGAAGGACTTCCGCGAGGCGCGCCGCAAGATCGGGCTGGTGCCGCAGGAAATCTCCACCGACATGTTCGAGACCGTCTGGGCGACGGTGAATTTCAGCCGCGGCCTGTTCGGCAAGCCGGCGAACCCAGCCTACATCGAGAAGGTGCTGAAGGACCTCTCTCTCTGGGACAAGAAGGACTCCAAGATCATGGCGCTCTCGGGCGGCATGAAGCGCCGGGTGATGATCGCCAAGGCGCTCAGCCACGAGCCGCAGATCCTGTTCCTGGACGAGCCCACCGCCGGCGTGGACGTCGAGCTGCGCCGGGAGATGTGGGAGATGGTCCGCGGCCTGCGCGAGAACGGCGTGACCATCATCCTGACCACCCACTACATCGAGGAGGCCGAGGAGATGGCCGACCGGATCGGGGTGATCTCCAAGGGCCAGCTGATCCTGGTGGAGGGCAAGACCGAGCTGATGCGCAAGCTCGGCAAGAAGCAGCTGACCCTGCAGCTGCAGGAGCCGCTGAAGGCCGTGCCCGCCGACCTGACCGGCTATGACCTGGCGCTGGCCAACGACGGCGCCGAGCTCGTCTACACCTTCGACGCCCAGGCCGAGCACACCGGCATCGCCGAGCTGCTGCGCGAGCTCAACAAGCGAGGCGTCGACTTCAAGGACCTGCAGACCGAGCAGAGCTCGCTGGAGGAGATCTTCGTAAGCCTCGTTAGGAGTGCGGCATGAACGTCCACGCCATCGCCGCCATCTACCGCTTCGAGATGGCCCGGGCTTTCCGCACCATCGTCCAGTCGATCGCCGCCCCGGTGATCACCACCTCGCTCTATTTCATCGTGTTCGGCGCGGCGATCGGGCGCCGGATGCCGGCCCTGGACGGCGTCTCCTACGGGGCCTTCATCGTGCCCGGCCTGATCATGCTGTCGATCCTGACCGAGAGCATCTCCAACGGCTCGTTCTCGATCTACATGCCGAAGTTCTCCGGCACGATCTACGAGGTCTTGTCGGCGCCGATCTCGGCGACGGAGATTCTGCTGGGCTATGTGGGCGCCGCGGCGTCCAAGTCGGTGATGCTGGGCGTCATCATCGCGGTCACGGCGCGGCTGTTCGTGCCCTATGACATCGCCCATCCGTTCATCGCCCTGGCGTTCCTGGCGCTGACCAGCGTGACCTTCAGCCTGTTCGGCTTCCTGACTGGTATCTGGGCCGACGGCTGGGAGAAGCTGTCGATCATCCCGATGATGGTGGTGACGCCGCTGACCTTCCTGGGCGGCAGCTTCTACTCGATCTCCATGCTGCCCGAGCCCTGGAAGCAGATCGCGCTCGGCAACCCGGTCGTCTACCTGATCTCGGGCTTCCGCTGGGCCTTCTACGGGATCTCGGACGTCGGCGTGGGCCTGAGCCTGATGATGACCCTGGCCTTCCTGCTCATCTGCCTGATGGCGGTGAGCCTGATCTTCCGCACAGGCTGGCGGCTGAAGACGTGAACGCCCTCCCCTAATGGGGAGGGACAGATCGCGAAGCGATCAGGGTGGGGTAGCGTGGGTCATCTGCCGACTCCGCACTTCGACCCACCATTCCCCTTCCGTCTCGCTGCGCTCGCCACCTTCCCCATGAGGGGAAGGAGATCACTCCTCCTCGTCGAACTTGCCGACTACGAGCTGCTCCAGGGCGTCCAGGACCGCGCCGGCGTCCGCGCCCTCGGCCTCGATCTCGATGGAGCAGCCGGGGCCGGCGGCCAGCATCATCAGGCCCATGATCGAGCGGGCGTCGACCGTCTGGCCGTCCTTGGAGACACGCACCTCGGCGTCGAAGGCCGAGGCGGTCTTGACGAATTTCGCGGAGGCGCGGGCGTGCAGGCCGCGCTTGTTGGTGATCTCGACGGTGCGGCTCGCCCCCTCGCTCACCGCCCTATTTCTCTCCGGCCAGCACGTAGGAGGCGACGGAGATGTACTTGCGCCCGGCTTCCTGGGCGCAGGCGACCGCGTCCTCCAGGCTCTGGCGCGAACGCACGCTGGCGAGCTTGATCAGCATGGGCAGGTTCAGCCCGGCGATCACCTCGGCCTTGGTCTGCTCCATCACCGAGATGGCCAGGTTGGACGGCGTGCCGCCGAACATGTCGGTGAGCAGGATGACGCCCGCGCCGGTGTCCACGCGCCCACAGGCGGCCAGAATGTCCTTGCGGCGGCGCTCCATGTCGTCGTCCGGGCCGATGCAGATGGCCTCGACCGACGCCTGCGGTCCGACCACGTGCTCCATGGCGAAGACGAACTCTTCGGCCAGCCGCCCGTGGGTGACGATCACGAGGCCGATCATCAGACGCTCGGCCCGAACTTGCGAATTTGTGCCAAGGGTATCCCCACCCACGCGGTAATCCGTCCCGCGAAGCCGTGCTAGATACGCCTGTTGTGCGCCGCGGCAAAGAGGGTGAGCGCGCGACTGAGTTTCGCAGGCGCCGAGGCCGCCCCCAGGTCCAACTCGAGCAGCGGGACCTCCACGCCGCAGATTCCTGTGGATCGCGGCGCCGGAATGCGCTCCGACGCGCCGGGCCGGACCACCAGGGCCACCTGCGCCAAGGGCCAGGCGGGGACCCGGATCACGTCCAGGCCACGCACCTCCAGCAGGCCGGAAAGGGTGTCCGGCGCCCGCCCGAAGACCGCGCCTCCCGACGCCCAGAGCAGCACCCGGTCGTCGGCCACCATTCGAAAGCCCTGGTCCAGGGCGCGCAGAGCCAGATCGCTCTTGCCGGCGCCGGCCGGACCCTCGATCAGCGCGCCCAGCCAGCGGCCGCCCAGGCGGCGCGCGATCAGGCCGGCGTGCCTAATCGCTTGGGGGACGATCACGCGCCCCTCGTCGGGGCCTTGGCTTCCGGCAGCATCAGGATGAAGACCGCCCCGATGGTCTCGCCGTCCACCACGCGGTTCTGGGCCTTCAGCGTGCCGCCGTGCGCCTCGACGATCTGGCGGGCGATGGACAGGCCCAGGCCAGAATTGCCGCCGAAGGCCGCGCCCTTGGGCCGCGAGGTGTAGAAGCGCTCGAAGATCGTCTCGACGTTCTCCGGCGGAATGCCTGGGCCGGAATCGGAGACGGTGGCGATCACCCGGCCCGCCGCCTTCTGCAGCGCCACCACCACCTCGCCGCCCGGCGGGCTGAACGAGCGGGCGTTGTCGATCAGGTTGCGGAACACCTGGCCCAACGGCCCTTCCCGGCCCTGGACGGTGATCGGCTCCAACGCGCCGGAGCGGTGGAAGACGACGCCCACCTCGCCGGGCTTGGCCGTCGCCTGGTAGAGGCCGACGATCTCGCTGACCAGCCGCTCGATATCTACCGGCTTGGGCGCGTCGCGCGACAGCTCCGCATCCAGGCGCGAGGCGTTCGAGATGTCGGTGACCAGGCGGTCCAGGCGCTGGACGTCGTTTTTCAGCACCTTCAGCAGCCGCTCGCGCGCCGCGTCGTCCTTGACCAGGTCCAGGGTTTCCACGGCCGACCTCAAGGAGGTCAGCGGGTTCTTGATCTCGTGCGCCACGTCGGCGGCGAAGCTTTCGATGGCGTCCATCCGCTCGGTCAGCGACTGGGTCATGGCCTCCAGGCTGCGCGAAAGGTCGCCCAGTTCGTCGTCCCGGCCCGACAGGTCCGGCAGGGAAATGGCGCGCGCCCGGGCCAGGCGCACCCGGTCGGCCGCCCGCGCCAGGCGCAGCACCGGCTGGGCGATCAGCCGGGTGAGTAGCACCGAGGAGGCCAGCGTCACCGCCACGGCGATCACCACGAACGGGATCAGGGCCTCGCGTTCGCGGGTGATGATCGCGTCCACGTCATTGGCCTCGAGCGTCAGCACGCCCAGGATCTGGGACACGTAGCGGATCGGGATCGAGACCGAAACGACGCGGCGCCCGTTTTCGTCGTGGCGCAGGCCGGCGACATGGCGCCCCAGCAGCGCCTGGCGCACCTCGGCGGTGATTTCGGCCCGGGCCTGCCGCGAGGTCGCGTCCTCGGTCTCCTGGCGTGTCGCCCTGCCGAGCGCAAAGCCCTCCCGCGGCCGGGCCGGCGGCAACGGCTTCTGCTCGATCCGGTCGACCACCACATTGCTGTCGGCGATCGGATGGCCCTGGGCGTCGAACAGGCGGGCGCGCTGCGCCTTGGGATTGGCCAGCAGAAGCAAGGCGGTTTCGGCGGCCGAGGCGTCCATCGCCGGCGGCTCGCCGCTGGTGGCGGCGTTCTCGATCACCGAGGCGATCAGGTCGCCCTGGGTAGTCAGGCTGTCGAGGCGCGCGTTGATCAGCCCCTGGCGGCGCGCGTCCAGCACCAGGACGCCGGCGATCAGCACCGCCAGGCCGATGATGTTGAGCGCGACGATCAGCCGGCCGAGGCGCGACCCGGGCAGCCATGTGCGACGCGGACGCTTGCGGCGGTCCTCCGCCCGCGCCGCCCCTAGCCCCCAGCCGCCAGGCTCCGAGCCGTCAGGGTCAGGATTCGCGGTAGCGGTATCCGACGCCATAGAGGGTTTCGATCGCGTCGAACTCGGGGTCCACGTCGCGGAACTTCTTGCGCATGCGCTTGATGTGGCTGTCGATCGTCCGGTCGTCCACATAGACCTGATCGTCGTAGGCCGCGTCCATCAGGTTGTCGCGGCTCTTCACGAAGCCGGGGCGCTGGGCCAGGGATTGCAGCAGCAGGAACTCGGTGACCGTCAACTTCACCGGCTTGCCGTCCCACAGGCAGTCGTGGCGGGCCGGGTCCAGGGTCAGCTTGCCGCGCTTGATCGCCCGGCTGCCCTCGGCCGCGGCGGCCGGGGTCTGCGGCTCCTCGCCCTCGACGCCGGCGCGGCGCAGCACCGCCTTCACCCGTTCGATCAGCAGGCGCTGGCTGAACGGCTTGTGCATGTAGTCGTCGGCGCCCAGGTTGAAGCCCAGGATCTCGTCGATCTCCTCGTCCTTGGAGGTGAGGATGATCACCGGCATGTCGGAGGTCCGGCGCAGGCGGCGCAGCACCTCCATGCCGTCCATGCGCGGCATCTTCACGTCGAGGATCGCCAGGTCCGGCGGCTCGTTCTCCAGGGCCGCGAGGCCCGAGGCGCCGTCGTAATAGGCCTTTACGGTGTGGCCGTGGCTTTCCAGCGCCAGGCTGACCGAGGTGACGATGTTCTCGTCGTCATCCACCAGGGTGATCTTGGCCATGGGCTTTCGTCGTCTCCTTCAGGCCCCAGAGCAAGGGGGAACCCGTCCAGCGAAGCTAGTTATCCCGCACCGTGGCCTCAATGGGGCGATTTCCCGGCGCGGGAAGCGGTCAATCGGACCTTAAAGCTTCGCGGCTAGCCTTCGGTTCACGAGGGGGAGTCCGAATGCCAGCCGCCACTATCCATTTCGAGGTCTTCATCCGGCGCTATCCGGACTCGAACTGGACCCTCAAGACCGCCACCGAATCGCGCACCACCGCGCTGGAGGAGGCGAACGAGATCATGGCCAAGGCCCAGGCGGCGGCGGTGCGCGTGATGCGCGAGCAGCTGGACCCGGCGACCGGCGAATTCCAGTCCCTGACCATCCTGAACCTCGGCCTGCCGGAAAAGCCGCGCAAGGTGCGCGCGCCGGAACCCACCGAGCCGCTCTGCGTCTCGCCCGCCGATCTCTACACCAGCCACGCCCGCGACCGGATCGGGCGACTGTTCGAAAGCTGGCTGGATCGGCACGAGGTGATCGCCTGGGAGCTGATGCACCGCCCCGACCTAGTGGAGAAGCTGGAGGCCGGTGGCGTCGAGATCACCCAGGCCATCCAGAAGATCGCCACGCCCGAGGCCCACTCACGCGACGTGCCGCTGGCCGAAATGATCAACGTCTTCAAGGGCCTGGGCGAACGAACCATCGAACGGCTGATGAAGGACGCTCGCAAGGGCCTGCCCGAGGTTACGCCTGAGACCTTCGAAAAGACCGCCAACCAGCTCGCCAAGGACCCCGAGGGCGCCTATCGCCTGGGCTGCGCGGTCGCCGGCTTTCTCGCGTCGGGCCAGAGCTGGAGCGAGAAGGTAGGCCTGCTGCTCGACCTCGCCGACCGGGCGCCGGCCGAGGGCGGCGGCCGAACGCTGGCGCTCGGCGTCATCGCCGAGCCGCTGGAGGAGATCGTCCGCCACGAAAAGGGCCTGGACAACATCGTCGGCGGCTCGCTCGACCTGGGGGCCAAGCTCGCCGCCATGACCCGGCTCTGCGCCGCCGACGTGGTGGACCAGCTGGTGAAGGTCGAGGCCTCGGTCGCCAAGGTGACGCCGGAGCTTTCCACCCGCGCCCAGCGGCTGGCCAAATGGCTCTCGCATCCCGCCTTCACCGGCGTCCGCGCCTCGATCGGCCAGCGGGTGCTGCGCGACCTTTCCGGACAGCGCCGCCTGCGGCCCTCCGACCCGAACGGCGAAATCGACGCGATCCGCGGCCTGGCCATGGTGCTGACCGCCGCCTCGGGCAAGCTGCTGCCGCTGGACCAGGTGCAGGCCGCCGTCACCGCGCGGTCGAAGATGCTGGTCGCCCGCGACTTCGTGGAGACCTACCTCGGCGAGGAGATGAGCGCCGAGGACGAGGCCTTGGCCCTGCTCTGGCTGACCGAGAACGTGATCGGCCCCGCTAACAAGCGTGAAGCGGGCCGCTGGCTCTCCTCTCTCGTGTTCAGCCTGCGCTTCGAACGCGAGGCGCGCGAAACCCATGCGCCGGGCAAACGGCTCGAAGCCATGGCCAAGCTCTATCGCGGCGTCGCCCGGTGCGGCCTGGTCGAGGAGGCCTATAAGCCGATCCAGGCCAAGCTGGGCGAGCTGGGCGCCCTGGTCGAGGCCGATGGCCGGTTCATCGCCTCGACGGTGAAGGCGCCGGCCCCGGCCGTGCAGCGCCTGACGGCCCTGCTGAAGGCGGCCTGCGGTGAGACCTGCCCCCTGGGCCCCGCCGCCGACCGCGCCCGCGCCGAGGCCCTGAAGCTGGCCCGCGGCCCGGAAACCCGCGCCGAACTGGCCGCCGCCCCGGCCCAGCTGGACGCCATCCGCGACCTGCTGAAGCACGCCTCCCTGGCGGCCTAGCCCAGCGCCAGGACCCGCCGATGGCGGCGCAGGGCCACGCCGGCCAGCCCGAAGCCGCCGATCATCAGCGCCCAGGACGCCGGCTCAGGGACACCCGGACCGCCGGGCGCGACGTCGCCCGCCACATAGTTCGAGGCCACGTCGAACTTCAGCTTGTCGTAGCCGAGGCCGCCGCCGTCATCATTCCAGATCGAGATGCCGCGGATGTCGTGGACGCCACCCTCGCGGGCGAAGCCGTAGTAGGTGTCCTCGACGTGCGGGATCACCAGCGACTGGATCAGCGATCCGTCGGCCCGCCAGAAGTCGACGGTCGTCGGGCCGTAGTCGGCGCCCAGCACCACGAAGCCCAGCTGCGACTGGTCGCTGGAAAATTCGAAGGCGACCGAGCCCTCGCCCAGGGCGTCGAAGCTCGGAAAGCCCACCGGGCCCAGGCCGTTGACGACGGTGAAGTTGCTGTACTTGTAGATCGCCAGGTTCTGGCCCGGCGCACCGGCCATCACCTGTAGCGGCCCGGTGACGCTGTCGCCGAGCTGGTCGTTCTGACCGGTCGTGCTCAGCGACTGGCCCACGAACCGCTCGCCGACGCCGACGCCGCTCTGGACGATCACATTGTCGAAGTTCGCGCCCGGCGCGGCGCCCACCGGCAGGCTGTCAAAGCTCAAGGTCTGGGTCGTGTTGAGGCCGAAATAGTCGACCTGGTTGACCGGATCCGCCAGGGCGGCGGCCGGCGCGGCCAATACGGCCGCCGCGATCAGAAGTCGTTTCATCTACCCCCTCCATGAAGGTGAAACCGACCGTCCACGATCGGCGGGGGGATTGAATTGTCTCGACAAACGCCGTGCGCAAGCGCTCTCAGCCAGGGTGAGAAGCTTTCGCGGCGGGTGCGAGCGGCTCGCGGCCCGGTCGAGGATTTCGCCGGGCGCCGGCGCGGGCCCTGGCTACAGCCCCAGCACCTCGCGCAGGGATTCGGCCACGTGGGCCACGTCGCCATCCGCCATGCCGGGATAGAGCGGCAGCGACAGGCAGCGCGCGTACCAGGCCTCGGCGCCGGGCAGCTCCAGCTCGCCGTAGCGGTCGCGGTAGTAGGGCTGGCGATGCACGGGGATGTAGTGGACCTGGGTGCCGACGCCGCGTTCGCGTAGGGCCTCGACCACCGCGCGGCGGGTCGTCCCGGCGGCCTCGAAGTCGATCAGCACGCACATCAGGTGCAGCACCGGGTCGCTCCAGGCGGGCCGCGTCGCGATCCGCACCGCGGGAGCCAGCGGCGCAAGCGCCTCGTCATAGGCTTTGGCCAGCGCACGCCGCCGCGCCGCGAACCGCGGCAGCTTGGCGAGCTGCGACAGGCCGAGCGCGCAGAGGATGTCCGGCAGGCGGTAGTTGAAGCCCGGCTCCGGCATCTCGTACCACCAGGGATCGGCGCCTTCAGGCCGCACCATGCCGTGGGTGCGCATCATGCGCAGCCGCTCGGCCAGCGCCGGATCGTTGGTGGTGACCATGCCGCCCTCGCCGGTGGCGATGGTCTTCACCGGATGGAACGAGAAGGTGGCCATGGCCGAGTGGCGGACGTCGCCGACCCGCTCGGCGACATTGCCGTAGCTCATGGTGGTCCCCAGCGCGTGGGGCGCGTCCTCGACCAGCACCGCGCCCGCGTCTCCGGCCAGGGTCGCCAGCTCCGGCAGGTTCACCGCATCGCCGCGCAGGTGCACCGGCAGCACGGCGCGCAGCTTGCGCTCGCCCACCCGCTCCAGCGCCTGCGCCAGCGTTTCGGGCGTCATCAAGCCGCTGTCCGGATCGACGTCGGCGAAAACCACCTCGGCGTCGACGTAGCGAGCGCAGTTGGCGGTGGCCAGGAAGGTGATGGAGGGCGCGATCACCGCCTCGCCGGGCTGCACCTTCAGCGCCAGCATGGCCAGGTGCAGGGCCGCGGTGCCGTTGGCGCAGGCCACCGCGTGACGCGCGCCCACCGTCTCGGCGAAGGCGGTCTCGAAGGCCTCGACCGTCGGGCCGGTGGTCAGGAAGTCGCCCTTCAGCGCCTCGACCACCGCGGCGATGTCGTCGTCCTCGATGGTCTGGCGGCCATAGGGGAGGATCGCCACCCTAGTCGTCCGCGCGGCGGCGGCGTTGCGGCGGGACGGTATCGTTCAGCACCGCCAGCAGCTGATCGCCGGTCAGCCAGTCGGTGTTGGTGTCGCTGGCGTAGCAGAAGCCCTCGTCCAGCCGCCCGCCCGGCAGGGGGTCGCGACGGTATTCCACGAACGCCGGCTCGATGGCGTAGCGGTCGCCCATGTCGACCGTCGAGCGCGCGTCGTCGGCGCTGATCATGATCTCATGCAGCTTCTCGCCCGGGCGGATGCCGATGACCTTGATCGGCAGGCCCGGCGCCATGGCGGCGGCCAGGTCGGTCATCTTCATCGAGGGGATCTTGGGCACGAAGATTTCGCCGCCGTGCATGGCGCCCAGGGACGACAGCACGAACTCCACGCCCTCGTTCAGGGTGATCCAGAAGCGGGTCATCCGCGGATCGGTGATCGGCAGCTCCGTCGCGCCCTTGGCGATCAGCCGCTGGAACAGGGGCGCGACCGAGCCCCTGGAGCCCACCACATTGCCGTAGCGCACCACCGAGAACCGCGTGCCGATGTCGCCGGACAGATTGTTGGCCGCCACGAAGGTCTTGTCCGACGCCAGCTTGGTCGCGCCATAGAGGTTGACCGGGTTACAGGCCTTGTCGGTGGAAAGCGCGATCACCTGCTTCACGCGGTTGGTCAGGCAGGCCCAGACCACGTTCTCGGCGCCCATGATGTTGGTGTGGATGCACTCGGACGGATTGTACTCCGCCGCCGGCACCTGCTTCAGCGCCGCGGCGTGGATCACGATGTCGACCCCCCGGAACGCCAGGATCAGCCGCTCGCGGTCGCGCACGTCGCCGATGAAGAAGCGCATCAAGGCCATCTTCTCCGGACCGAAGCGCTCGGAGAGGTCCATCTGCATCTCGCTCTGCTTCAGCTCGTCGCGCGAATAGACGATCAGCTTGCGCGGCTGGCAGCGGGTGAGCACCGTCTCGATGAACCGCCGCCCGAAGGAGCCGGTGCCGCCGGTGACGAGGATGACCTTGCCGTCGAGGTCGAGACTGGTCGGCGCAAATCGGCCCAAGGGCGCGCTCCGGATGAATCGCAGGCGTTCGCCAGGAGCCTTGGCAGCTTCGCGTAAAGAAGCCGCTAACCATAAATCAGATAGCTTGCGGCATGCGTCGCCGCGACCTCCTCAGCCTGCTCCTCATCGCCAGCGCCTTGCCTCTAGCCGCGCCGCCCGTGGCCTGGGCGGGCGAGGACAAGAAGGCCAACAGCAAGAAGAAGAAGTCCGGCGGCGACAACTACCTGCCGATCGACCCGCTCACCGGCACCACCAACAAGGGCGCTGGCCGCCGCGGCGTGCTGAGCGTCGACTGCGGCCTGCAGATCGACGACCCGAAGCTGCGCGACTACGCCGACCTGTCGATGCCCCGCCTGCGCGCCGCCTACGTCCAGACTGTGCAGACCTATGCGGCGGGCCTGGCGCCGGGCGCCGAGCCGAACGTCGACTACTTGGCCATGACCCTGCAGCGCCAGACCGACCAGGTGCTGAAGAAGCCCGGCGCCAAGTTCCTGCTCGGCACCGTGACGGTGAATTGACTCACATCGCCGAAATGCCGCCGTCGACCTTGAGCTCGGCGCCGGTGACGAACTTGCTCTCGTCGGAGGCTAGGTAGAGGCAGGCGTTGGCGATGTCGTCGGTGTCGCCGATGTGGCCCAGCGGCACCTGGCGGCCGAGTTTCGATTCCGCCTCCTCCTTGCCGAACCGCTGGCGCAGCGGATCGAGGATCGGCGTGTCGATGAAGGTCGGGTGGATGGAGTTCGACCGGATATCCAGCCCCTGCTTGGCGCAATGCAGGGCGATGCCTTTGGACAGCAGCCAGACCGCCGCCTTGGAGGCGTTGTAGGACGGCGAGTTGTGGGCCGCGATCAGGCCGGCGATCGAGGAGATGTTCACGATCGCGCCCGGCTGGTGCTGGCGCATGTACTTCAGCGCGTGCTTGGTCCCCAGGAAGACCGAGTCGACATTGACGCTCATCACCGACTTCCAGTCCTCGAAGCTCAGGCTCTCGATGTCGCCGCCTTTGCTGATGCCGGCGTTGTTCACCAGGATCGAGATGCCGCCCATGGCCTCGTCGGCCTCCTCCAGGGCGAAGACCCACTGCTCTTCCTTGGTGACGTCCAGCGGGAAGGCGAAGGCCGTGCCCTCGCCCTGGGCGGCGTTGATCTCCGCGGCGACCCGCTTGGCGCCTTCGATGTTGATGTCGGCGACGGTGACCTTGGCGCCCTCGGCCGCCAGCTTCTTCGCCATGGCCTCGCCCAGGCCCTGCGCCCCGCCCGAAATGAAGGCCTTCTTGCCCGCGACCCGTCCTGGCATCCGATAATTCTCCCTAAGCTTCCGTGGCGCCCGCCGACTTGGCGGCCATGTCCATGAAGGTCGCCAGCTTGACGTCCAGCTCCGTCACCCCGTCCGCGTCGTGCGTCGTCAGCGTCACGTCCACGCGGTTGTAGACATTGAACCACTCCGGATGGTGGTCGAGCTTTTCGGCCATCAGGGCCACCCGCGTCATGAAGGCGAAGGCCGCTGTAAAGTCGGCGAAGCGATAGGTCCGGCAGATGGCGTCGCGCTCGCCCTCAGCCTTCCGCCAGGCCGGGCGCTGCTTCAGCGCCGCCTCGGCCCCGATCTTCTGCGGCCGGCTCATTCCGCCGCCTCCAGGTCGAACCTCAGCCCGGTGGCGGCGGCCAGGTCGGCCAGGGTCTGGTCCACGTCCACCACCTTGATCGCCTTCATGCCGAGTCCGGCGGCCGGCTTGCAGTTGATGCCGAGGTCGTCGAGGTAGACGCAGGCTTCAGGCTTCACCGCCAGCAGCTCGCACATCATCTCGTAGATGCGCGGATCGGGTTTGCGGACGCCGGCCTTTGAGCTTTCGATGATCGCGTCGAACAGCGGCATCACCTGGCCCATGGCGCCGGCGGCCTGCTGCACCTCGTTCTGGCCCGGGCTGTGCTTGGAAACCACATTGTTGGTGATGCAGCCGACCTTGAAGCCGGCCGCCTTGCAGGCCTTCAGCGCCGCCACCATCCGCGGCCGCAGCTCTCCCGACAGCTTGGGCAGCACGTCGGCGCCACGGATCGCGAAGCCCAGCGCGGTCGATTCCTCGAGGAACAGCTGGTCGAAACGTTCGGCGTCGATCTCATTGCGCTCGAACAGCGCCCAGGCGTTTTCGTGGTGGTTGGTCGCGTTGACCCGCCGGATGTGATCCTTCGGTGCGCCCAGCTCCGCCTCCAGCCGGTTGAAGGCCTCGAACGGCGAGGAGGTGAACACCCCGCCGAAATCCCAGATCACCGCCTCGACCGCCATCGTACGCTCCACGCCCCTTTGCGGCCGCGGACGCTAGAGAGGCGGGCGCGGACGTGCAAGTAAGGGCCGATGCGTTCGTTGCTGTCCTGGCTCAACACCCGGCCCCGGCCGTTCCGCCTTGGCCTCTACGCCCTGGCCTGCCTGATCCTGATGTACCTGACGCTCGCGCCCGGCCGCGACGTGCCCGGCGTGGGCCTGGTCTGGGACAAGGCGGAGCACTCGATCTCCTGGGCGGTGCTGACCGGCGCGGGCCTGTTGCTGTCGACCAAGCGGCGCTGGGCGATCGGCGTCTTCGCCTTCGTCTTCGGGGCCGGAATCGAGATCGCCCAGACCCTCCTGCCCTTCGGCCGTGACGGCGAGGTGCTCGACCTGGTCGCCGATACGATCGGCATCCTCGTGGCCTATGTCGCCTGGTTCGGCATGCGGGCCCTGGGCTGGGCGAAATGATCCCGCGCCATCGCCCCTGGGAAGAGGCGGCCGACTTCCAGATCGGCTTGAAGCCCATTCCCCTGGAGGCGTGGCTGGAAGGCGGCGAGGCCGATCCGGCGGCGCGCAAGGACGCGCTCTGGGCCGCCGACCGCGGCCTGGTCTGGGCGGAGACCGCCGCCTCGCGCCCCGGCCAGGAGGAGGTCGCCGAGCTGATCGCCCAGGCCCTGGGCCCGGCGCCGGCGCCGTCGGACCTGCCGCCGCTTTACGCCGCTGCCCGCCGCGTGCCGGACGACCTCTGCCTGGTGGAAAAGGACGCGGACGGCCAATGGCGGCTCACGGCGCTTTCGCTCTCGGCCGGCAGCTTCTTCATCGCCCGCGAGGTTATCGGCCGCTCCTTGGCCGAGCTGCACAGCCCGGTGAACGGGTTTTCCGACCGGTTCCTGACCCGGGTCCAGCGGATCTTCGAGGGCCTGCGGCCGGATCTGGTGCTGGAGCGGCGCAACTGGACGCTGCTGAACTCCGACGCCCTGCATACGCCCACCTCGGCGCCCATCCGCGCCCGGATCGGCGAGATCGACCCCGCCGAGGCCGGCCGCTGCCTCAACCTGCGGGTCGAGCGCCAGACCCTGCGCCGTCTGCCGCGCACGGGCGGCGCCCTGTTCACGATTCGCGTCTGGCTCGCCCCGCTCGGATCGCTGGTCGAGCAGCCGGAGCGGCTGTCGGCCTTCGCCCAGGCCTGGCGCAGCGCCACGCCGGAGCTGCGCGCCTACAAACGGTTCGACCTCTACGACGATCTGGTGGAAAGCTTCCTCTCCGATCCCAAGCCGGCCTGAGACCATGCCCGACAAGCCCTTCGTCTACCTGGCCACACCCTGCTACGGCGGGGTGCTGACGCTGCATTTCATGCATTCGGTCCTGGCCCTGCAGAAGGCCTGCGCCGAACGCGGGGTCGGGCTGGAGATCGACCTGATGGGCGGCGACGCCCTGATCACGCGGGCCCGCTCACGCCTGGCCGCCCGCTTCCTGGCGCATCCCAAGGCGACCCACATCCTGTTCTGCGACAACGATATCGGCTTCCGGCCCGAGAACGTCTTCCGCCTGCTGGAGGCCGACAAGCCGATCGTGGCGGCCGTCTGCCCGATGAAGATGGTGGACTGGAACCGCGCCCGAGCGGCGGCCAAGGCCGATGCGCCCGACCTGATGGCCGCCAGCCTGGGCTATGTGGTCCGCTTCCTGCCGACACCGGACAAGTCGGTGCATGTGGAGAACGGCTTCGCCCGGGTGGCCTATGGCGGCACCGGCTTCCTGATGATCCGGCGCGACGCGGCCCAGAGGATCGTCGACGCCCACCCCGAGCTCGTGGCCAAGATGGGCGACATGGGCGACGGCTTGGCCGCCGAGGCCCCGATGATCTTCGAGACCATGATCGAGCCCGAGACCGGCCAATACCTGTCGGAGGACTACGCCTTCTGCCGCCGCTGGCACGACCTGGGCGGCGAGATCTGGGCCGACTTCGAGGCGCGGCTGACCCACGTCGGGCCCACGGCCTTCACCGGCAGCCTGATGCAGGCGCTGCAGGCGGACCTGAAGCCTAGCGGTGGTGCAGGATGATCTCGGTCGAGGTCCGCTCGACCCGCACGGGGGCGTAGGCGGCCAGCCGGCGCAGCACGTCGGCCTCGTTGTCGACCACCAGGACGCCGGAGAAGCGCACGGCGGCGGTCCGGGCGTCGGCGGTGCGCACCGGTGTGCCGAACCGGCGCGTCAGGTCCGCGGCGACCGCCGAGAGCGGCTGGTCGCGATAGATCAGCTGGCCATTGGTCCAGGCGAAGGCGACGTCCGGATCGGCGACCTTCAGCACCTGGGCGGGCTGGCCCTCGGTGTGGGTCAGCTCCTGACCGACGGTGACCCTGGTAGGCTGGGCGTCGAGCCGGTCGGTCGGGCGCACCTCGACGGTCCCGCGGCTGACCGTCAGGTCCACCAAGCCGTCGCGGCGGCGCAGGTTGAACTGGGTGCCGACCACCCGGACCTGGCGGTCGCCGGCGGCGATCAGGAACGGCCGCTTGGCGTCATGGGTGACGTCGAACACCGCCTCGGCGTCGGCCATCTCGACGCGGCGCGCGTCACCGTCGAAGCGAACGGTGATCTTCGACGCCGAATTCAGCTGGATGCGGGTGCCGTCGGCCAGGGTGACGACCCGGGTCTGGCCTGGCGCGGTGGCATAGACCTGTTCCGGCGCGGCGCCAGGTTTCAGCCCGACGCCGACCGCGACGACCAGGGCCGCGGCGATGGCGCCGCCCGCGCCGATCCAGACACGACGGCGCACGAGGTCCGGCGAACCGCCGCGCGTCCGCCGGGACGCCGGCTCGGGGGTGCGGCGGCGCGCCGCAGCCACCAGCGGCCGTCCGCCGAGCTCACGCGCGATCTCCGCCTGATCCAGGTCGACCCACAGAAGCTCGAGCCGCTCATAGGCGTGGGCGTGCGCCGGCGACGCCTGGAGCCAGCGCTCGAACGCCAGCCAGTCGTCACCGGTCGCAGCCTCCCCTTGGAGGCGGGCGAACCAGCGCGCCGCCTCCTCAGCAACCCGACCTTCGTCGTGATGGTCTTCCGTCTTCCGCATCAGGCCCTAGCCCGGAGCGCGCAAGCGCACTCCGCCTTCGAGGAGATGACGCCGCCGCTCGCACCGTTCCTCAAGTAACCCGATTTCGCGTAACCGAATATCCGGATCACGGCAGCCTCGCCAGCAGGTGCTTCAGCGCGGCCATCATGTGCTTTTCCACGGCGCTGCGGGAGATGCCCAACGCGGCGGCGACCTCAGGATGGCTCATCCCCTCGAATTTGTGCATCCGGAAGACACGCTGCGTCTGCGGACTGAGCTCGGTCAAGGCGTCGGTGAGCTGCGCCAGGCGCTGGCGCGCCGCCACCGCGGCCTCTGCGCTCGGCTCGGACGACACCTCCTGGGCGCCCAGGCGGGTGGTCTGGCTGTCCAGCCAGGCCCCGTCGCGGTGGGCCGTGCGCCGTTCGCCGCGCAGCTTGTCCAGCATGAGGTTCGAGCCCAGCCGGTAGAGATAGGCCGTGGGGTTCTGGATCTCGACGCCGGGCTCCAGGCTCGACAGGCGCACATAGATGTCCTGCACCAGGTCTTCCGCCGCCGCGGCCGACCGCAGGCGCACGGTGAAGAACCGCACGAGGTCGGTGCGCCGCTCCAGATAGAGCGCGATCAGCGACGCGCGGCCGTCCTGCTGCAAACCCACCGATCTCCGACCGCCGGCGCCCTTGGGAACGCCCGCTCTTCCGCCCCCATACACGCGCGCCCGCGACGGCGCGACAGTCTGTGCGATTCGGCGCGGTTTGCAGGTTCCCGCCCGGCGGCTATGAGGGCCGCATGAACGCGCCTCCCAAGCGCCCGGTGACGCCTGCCGTTTCCGCCGCCAGAACCGCCCCGCTCGAACTGGGTGTGATCGTGCCCACCTTCAAGGAGGCGCCCAATGTCGCGCCCCTGCTTGAAAAGCTGGAGGCGGCGCTGCAGGGCGTCGTCTGGCAGGCCATCTTCGTCGATGACGACAGCCCCGACGGCACCGCCGCGGTGGTCAAGGCGATCGCCGCGCGCGATCCCCGGGTGATCTGCCTGCACCGCATCGGCCGCCGCGGCCTGGCCGGCGCGGTGATCGAGGGCGCCTTGGCCAGCGCCGCGCCCTATGTGGCGGTGATCGACGGCGACCTGCAGCACGACGAGACCCTGCTGCCGCAGATGCTGAAAGCCCTGCAGGAGGGCCGGGCCGACGTGGTGGTGGGCAGCCGCTACCTGGGCGTCGAAGGCGCCGACGCCTCGGCCCTGGGCAAGACCCGCGAGGCCGGCAGCCGGCTCGCCAACTGGCTGGGCCGCCGGGTGCTGCGCGCCGACGTCACCGACCCGATGAGCGGCTTCTTCATGATCCGCCGCGAGCTGGTCGAGCATGTCGCGCCGGAGCTGGCCACCTCGGGCTTCAAGGTGCTGTTCGACATCCTGGCCTCCCAGAAGACCCCGCCGCGCTATCTGGAGCTGCCCTACGAGTTCCGCGCCCGCCACGCCGGCGAATCCAAGCTCGATAACGGGGTGGTGGTGCAGTACCTGGGCCTGCTGGCGGCGAAGCTCAGCCGCGACCTGATCTCGCCCCGCTTCATCATGTTCGCCCTGGTCGGGCTTTCCGGCGTGGGCGTGAACCTGGCGATCCTGCGCCTGCTGCTGCACATCGGCTTCGCCCAGGCCCAGCTGATCGCCGCCCTGGGGGCGATGACCTCCAACTACCTGATCAACAACGCTGTCACCTATCGCGACAAACGCAAGACGGGGCTGGCGCTGCTGACCGGCTATGTCCGCTTCGTCGTGCTGTGCTCGGTGCCGCTGGCGGCCAATGTGGCGGTGGCCACCATGGTCTACGAGCGCGGGCCGTCCTGGTGGGTGGCCGGCGTCGCCGGGGCCATCGTCGCCGCGGTCTGGAACTATGTGACGACGTCCCGGGCTGTCTGGTGACCACGGCGGCGGCCTCGAGCGTGGCGACCGCCCCGGACAGCCGGCGCGCCATCCTGCTCCTGGCGCTGGGCCTGACCGTCGTCCGTCTCGTGGCGGCGGGTTCGATCCATCTCACCGAGGACGAGGCCTACTACCGCTTCTGGGCCCAGCATCTGCAGCTGGGTTACCTCGACCATCCGCCGATGATCGGCTGGTGGATCCGGGCGGGCATGAGCCTGTTCGGCGACACCCCGCTGGGCGTGCGCCTCGTGCCCGCGTTGAGCTGCGGGGTCGCCACCTGGCTGGTCGGCGACCTGGCGCGGCGGCTGGGCGCCGGGCCCAAGGCCGCGTTCCGCGCCGCCCTTTGGTACAACGCCACCCTCACCGTCTGCCTGGGCGGCATGCTGGCCATCCCGGACTCGTCGGCCAGCCTGTTCTGGATCCTGGCGCTCTGGGCGCTCGCCCGCTTTTCGGAGAACCGCCGGCCCGG
>JAFEDM010000493.1 GCA_018241625.1 Pseudomonadota bacterium
AAAGGCCGCGGTGCGGGGCGAGCGCCCAGAGGTTGTCGCCCGTCGTCACCGACATCATCCCCTGCGGCGCGAAGACCAGCAGGCCCTCCGCGGTGACCGCCGACTGGCCAGAGACCATGCGGTTCGCCGGCTCTTCCGGTTCCGGAGGAGGGCAGGCCTTGCTCATGCGGCTGGAGTTCAACATCGGTGGTTCCTGCGGCGAGTCTTCATGGATGTATCAAATCCAACATTTATAGCAAGTGATGGCTTAAATGTTATATCCTTTACAGGTCCGGGACGCCTCCGGAACGGGCGCCTGTGGCCCATGTCCGCAGATGAATGACCCGAGCAGAGGTGCGCGCTGGACCGCGCCGGGGCAGGTTCGGGGCATGAAGCTGGCGTCCCTGTTGTTTGTGGCCACGCTGACGGCCTCGCCGGTCGCGGCGAAACCGGTCCAGGATTTCGATCTGCTGATCGTCCACGGCCGGGTGTTCGACGGCACGGGCGCGTCGGGCCGAGCGGCGGACGTGGGCGTAAGGGGCGACCGCATCGTCGCCGTCGGCCATCTGGCCGGGCGTCATGCAAGGCGGGTGGTCGACGCCCACGGCCTGGCGGTGGCGCCGGGCTTCATCAACATGCTGAGCCAGGCTGGCGAGGACCTTATGCTGGACGGCCTAAGCCAGGCCGATATCCGCCAGGGCGTCACCCTGGAAATGCTGGGCGAGGGGATGACCGCCGGCCCGCTCAGCCCCACCCTGAAGGATTTCATGCACGCGCGGATGGCGCGGCTGGGCGCGGGCGACCTCACCTGGACCACCCAGGCCGACTACATGCGCCTGCTGATCGCGCACGGTGTCTCGCCGAACATCGCCTCCTTCGTGGGCGCTACCAATGTGCGGCGCGTGGTGATCGGCGATGGCGACCGCAAGGCGACCGAGGCCGACATCAAGGCCATGCAGGAACTGGTGCGCCAGGCGATGGACGACGGCGCCTTCGGGGTGAGTTCGGCGCTGGCCTATGCGCCGGCGGCCTATGCCGACACCGCCGAGCTGACCGCGCTCGCCAAGGCCTCGGCGCCGTGGGATGGGCTCTACATCTCGCACCTGCGCGACGAGGGCGACGCCCTGCCGGCCGGGGTCGACGAGCTGATCCGCATCGCCCGCGACGCCGGGGTGAAGGGCGAAGTCTACCACTTCAAGGTCACCGGCGTTCAGAACGCGCCCAAGCTGGAGCAGGCGATCGCCGCCCTGGCGGCGGCGCGGCGGCTGGGCGTCCGCGTGGGCGCCGACGCGTATCCCTACACCGCCACCGCCACGGGCCTGGACGTAACCATGCCGCTCTGGGTTCAGGCGGGCGGCCAGCAGGCCTGGATCGACCGGCTGAAGGACCCGTCCACGCGGGCGAAGGTGGCCGAGGAGATGCGCCATCCGCCGCCGGGGACCACCAGCCGGCTGCAGGCGGTGGGCTCGCCCGCCAACATCCGCATCCTTGGGGTCCGCAACCCGGCCCTGAAGCCGCTGGTCGGCCAGAGCGTCGCCCAGATCGCCAAGGCGCGCGGCACGCCGCCGGAAGAGACGATCATCGACCTGGTGGTTGAGGACAACAGCCGCCTGCAGGTGGCCTATTTCTCCATCCCCGAGGATGGGATGCGCCGGGTGATGCGCCTGCCCTGGGTGAGCTTCGGCTCCGACGGCGGCTCGACCGCCGCGCCCAGCAAGACCCCTGGCGCGGCGCACCCGCGCGAGTTCGGGACCTTCGCCCGCGTGCTGGGCCATGAGGTGCGCGACGAGAAACTGATCGATCTTCCGCAGGCGGTCCACCGGCTGAGCGGCCTGCCGGCGGCCAACCTCGGGCTCAAGGACCGCGGCCTTCTGAAGGCCGGCTACTTCGCCGACATCGTGGTTTTCGACCCGGACGCCGTGGCCGACAGGGCGACCTACGACCAGCCGTTCCAGTACTCGGTGGGCGTGCGCGACGTGTTCGTGAACGGGGTCCAGGTGCTGGCCGGCGGCGAGCACACCGGCGCCAAGCCCGGCCGCTTCATCAGGAATGGAGGCCGCAAGCCTTGACCCCTACCGCCAAAGTTCTTGCCGCCGCCGTCCTGATCGTCCCCGGCGCCGCGCTGGCCGGTCAGCCGGTGAAAGACCCGATCCACGCCGTGGAGACAGGCCTGCGGCCGGCCGTGGAGGTCGAGGGCCAGAAGCCGGTGCGCTGGACGATCCAGGAGCGCATGGCGAACTACCATGTGGCGGCGGTCAGCATCGCGGTGCTACGCGACGGCAAGGTCGCCTGGGCCAAGGCCTGGGGCGTTTTGCAAGCCGGTTCGCCCCAGCCGGCGGATAGCCAGACCATGTTTTCCATGGGATCGGTCTCCAAGGTGGCGACGGCGACCATGGCGCTACGGATGGTCGACGCCGGCAAGCTCGACCTCGACCACGATGTCCGCGACTACCTGGTCCGCTGGAAGGTTCCGGAGACGGCGTTCAGCGCCGGCAAGCCGGTGACCCTGCGCGAGATCATGTCCCACACCGCCGGCTTCACGGTGAGTGGCTTCCCCGACTTCCAGCCCGGCAGGCCGCTGCCCACCGAGATCGAGACCTTGAACGGCGGGCCGCACAATATGGTCGGGCCGGTGACCTTCCTGGCGCCGCCCGGCGAGCGCGCCCAATATTCCGGCGGCGGCATCCAGGTGGAGCAGGTGATCCTGGAGGACCGCTCTGGCCAGGAGTTCAAGGCAGCGGCGAAAACCTGGCTGTTCGCGCCGCTTGGCTGGACCCGCAGCACCTTCGAAAATCCGCTGCCCAGGACCTGGACCAATGTCGCCAAGGCGCATGGCCGCGACGGCAAGCCCCGGGCGCTGCCGCGCGGCTGGGAGGCGATGCCGGAGATGGCCGCCTCAGGCCTTTGGACCACGCCCAGCGAGTACGCGAAGATGCTGGGTGGCCTGATCGCCGCCTATCAGGGTCGGGCGGGCGGCCTGATCAGCCCGGCGCTGGCGCGGCAGATGATGACGCCGGTCGGCCCCAGCCAGGTCGGACTCGGCCCCTTCCTGGACGGGCACGGGACGACCCGGCGGTTCTCGCACTACGGGTCCAACGACAGCTACAAGGCCTATTTCGAGGGCAATCTGTTCACCGGCGACGGGGTGGTGATCGTCACCAACAGCGAAGGCGCCGGCCCGATCCGCGACGAGGTGCGCCGCGCGGTGGCCGCCGCCGAGGGCTGGGAGAGCACG
>JAFEDM010000494.1 GCA_018241625.1 Pseudomonadota bacterium
CTGAAGGGCAACATCTGGCTGGGCAATTCGTCGACCGGCATCTACCTCGGCGGCAATGGCAGCGGGGCGAGCTCCGCGTCGCACTTCGTCTTCGAAAACAACGTCCTTGAGCCGCCGACCATCCGGGTCGAGGTGGACGGCTCAGGCAACCCCGTTACCACCACCGATACGGTCTTCAGCAGCGTGAAGAACTGCGTCTTCGGGGCCGTCTTCACCGCCCAGACCTTCAATGCCGGCTGGACCCACGACTGGCCGTGGATCAATTGCTGCTTCATGTACGGCAACGGCTATGGCAGCCCGTCGATCAACACGGGCTCCAACAGCGGGAACTTCAGCTACGCGAACCCCGGCGGCAACCAGACCACCAACTTCCAGGCTTTGTTCGTGAACTATGCCGCGGGAGACCTGCGTCCGGCGAACGGCGGGCTGCTGCTCGCCAATCTGAAGGCAAAGGTCAACCTCGCCGCCAATGACAACACCGCTTTCGCGGCGACCGACGTGGTGGGCGCTTTGAGTTCCAACTCACCCGCCCCGAAGTATCCGTTCTAGGAGCCAGCTGCTGTTTTCGGCCTCGAGGGGCTGCGGAATCTGCCCAATACCCCCTCGAACGGAAACGCCAACAGGAACACCCATCGACGTAATTCGAGGTTCCAACGGAAGAGCTCGCCGTACATTTTCCAGGCAAGGTCAGAATAGCCTTCACGCGCTCCCAACCGAGCCAGGTGCCGGCCCAATTGCGTCAGGGTTGCTATCCGCTCGCGCCGCCTTGTCGGGCCGCCTGGATAGATACCTCGCCGCTCCTTCACGAATAGCCGTGGCAGATTTGAAAAACGTCGAGGCAGGTTGAGCGACGCGCCCCCTGGATGAGAACGATACCCCCAGCATACTGGGGACGCGATCCGCACAAACCCTGGCGCGACCCCGAGACGAAGCCAAAGGTCTTCGTCCTCGTGATGAGTGATCTCGCTATCGAACCCGCCGCAGCCAGCAAGCGCTTGGCGCTCTAACACTACCCCGGTCGGCAGCAACCACCCCGGCTGGTCGGGGTTGGTCCTATAGGCAAGGTAGTCTGGGAAGACCCGTTCATCAGGCTTTCCCCGCGCGATCGCCTCGAGTTCGGACGGCTTGTCGAATGATACCCCATTCGAGGTGATCCACGCTGGTTGGCCGTGGCGGTTTATCGCCTCGGCGTAAACAGCCAACGTCCAAGGCATCCAGAGATCGTCATCGTCCAGAAATGCGATGTATTGGCCCCTCGCTGCCGCGACTCCTGCGTTTCGCGCCGCCGAAGGCCCCTGCTGGACGTTCTGGCGAAGCACTGAAATCTTCTCGTGGCCTGGTCCTGTGTCCAATTCCAGCAATTGGTCGGAACAGTCGTCGACGACGATGATCTCGAAATCCTGGAACTGTTGGCGGAGTACAGAGCCTATAGACTCGCGAAGAAGCTCAGCACGATTTCTCGTGGGCATAACCACCGAAAACATCGGGACTTTTACAGTGCCGGACACCACTAATCGACCCGCCGGAACACGCAATCGAATTCAAGCGCAGATACTTTGTCGAAGCGTCGGGGACTGACTGGAGTGATTTGAGCCGGAACGAAGCCCAACCCCTCGACGTGCTTCAGAGCCTCCGTAAAGCCCCAGACGCCCTCATAGAGATTTTCGACTGGCAATTCCAAAAGAAGCCCCGAACAGCGACCCAGTGTGTTCACCGCACCCGCCAAGACTTCCTTTTCAAATCCCTGAGTGTCAATTTTTAAGAATATGTTCTTGAACTCCTTCCCGGATAGATAATCATCGATCGTATTTACGATAATCTTCTGCTTTTCCACTATCGCGGTATTTGGATCAAACTCGATACCTACGTTTGATAGCGGAAGAATAGAACTATATGCCGTATGCACGGAAACATTTATTTCAGCAGCGTGCGGCTTAGACCCAAGCGCCTCATTCACACACTCCCAATTTCCGTCACGCTTCGACTTCTCCACAAGTGTCGCAAAGCAGGAATTTATCGGCTCGAATGAGAGTATCTTTCCTCTATACCCGAGCTCTCGGAGGCTCTCCCCGAATTGACCAACGTTTGCGCCTACGTCGATGACGAGATCACACCCCCTGTCATGTATGAAATCACCCAGGCTGGGGATTTTTAACAATTGAAGCCCTCGGGCGCGTAAAAGACGCCTAATAAACTTCCGGATCAAAGTGGACTCTCCCTTCCGTGCGCACGAACCAGGGCCTCAAACCGTTGGCGAGAGGAAGACTCTGCCACACGAGATGTATCGTTCCCGCGCTAGTCCAGCTTACGGTAGTCGAACTTGGACCGAACGGACACGTTCTTCCCGCTATTGGAGAATTGCGACGGCCCTAACCCGCAGAAATAAATCGATTGCGCGGATCCCTCGCCGATCGGATACGGAACATGGGTCTATGGGGAGGCGGGAAGGCGGGGCATGGCGTCGGGGCGATCTGAGACCACGTTCGTATGCTGCATCGAAGCGGGGCCGCTTGAGCCCCTGTCGTTGCGGCTTGCAGAGTCCATTCGCCGCCACGCGGGCCGGTTTTCCCAAGCCAGGATCATCGCCTGCCAGCCTAGGTTCGGCGCGCCCCTGGCAAAGGCCACGCGCGCGCGGCTCGAAGAGCTTGGGGCTGAACACGTCTGGCTGCACCGCCCACGGCGGCGGGACTGGTACCATTATCTCAACAAGGCCGAAGCGCTGGTCCAGCTGCAACCGGGGATCACCACCGACTGGGTCACCTTCCTCGACAGCGATATCCTGATCGGCGGCGAGCCGGGTGAGATTGTCGGGGACGACATCGATTTCGCCGCCGCCGCGCCGGACGACGGGATCGTCGGCTCCACCGGCCCCGGTCATCCGCTGGACGCTATGTGGCTGCGGTACATCGCAAGCGTCGGAGTGTCGCCCGAGCGCGTTCCGATGATCGAGGAATACAATACGCGCAAGGAAATCCGCCTCTACTTCAATAGCGGTCTTTTCAGCTATCGGGTGAGCACGGGGTTTGCAGATGTCTATCGGGACACGGTCCACAAGGCGCTGACGGACCAGCTAGGTTTCCCCTACCACTTCGAACACTACACCGATCAGGTCGTCCTAGGCCTGGTCGCACTCAAGATGGACCTACGGTGGCGGCGGCTGTCCTACGGCTACAACCTGGCGGTGGATCGAAGCGCGACGGAACTGCCTGACGATCTGATGCGGCAGGCGGTGGTCTTGCACTATCACAAGGCTCTGGAACGGAACCCGCAATCCCTCTTCGAACGGCTTGGCGTCACGCACCCGCAGATCGCGGCCTGGCTCGCGGAGATGGGCGGCGCAGTCGACCCACGATCGCTGCCGGCAAAAGCCTTTGGAGAGGCGCTGCGGGTTGCCAGGGGCGTGCCCCGCAAGCTCTACCGCCGCGGCGTTCGCCTTCAGGGCGGCGAGAAAAGGTCCGCCGCCGCGTGAGATGACGAGCTGGCTCGCGTCTTGCTTGGCTGGAGCGACTATTGATCAGCAGCGCCATCCTGCCTACGACAGGCACTGGGCTGTGACGGAGGAACAGGCTTGGAAACCGTCTACGACTGGATCACCGTCGCCATTTTCGGCGGCCTGGTTGTCCTGTTCCTGCACAGGTCGATGGCCGAGGGCGAACCTCAGGACACCATCTTCCACTACCTGCCGCCGGCGATCGGCTGTGCGTTCGCCAACTATGTGGGCAACCACGACCAGGGGCCGCTGTCGGCGGCGATCGTGGTCGCCGTGCTGGCCTATATCGTTCTGGTGCTGAAGCCGTTCGGCGGCCTCAAGTTCTGATCCCGGCGCGGGCCGAACCTAGGCCTGGCGCAGCGCGTTGGCGCGCTGGTCGCCGATCAGCACATTGCGCTTGTCGACCGCTATGGCGCCCAGAAGGTCGGCCACGAAGCCGTTGATGGACGCCCAGCTGCGGTCCAGGTCGTCGCCGGCCGTGGAAAAGCGGCACAGGATGCCGTCGGGGACGATTCCCTTCAGGCCGATCTCCAGCCGCGCCGCACGCTGCTGCGGCCCCGTCTGCGGCAGCGCCTCCCCCATCCGCGACCAGTAGATGATGCTCTCGTGGCGGTCGTCCTGGACGGCGGCCAGGCGCCGCGCCGGAATGGTGACGCCCTTGCCGACCGGCAGGGACACCGGTTCGTTGCGGACCAGGGCATAGCCGAACGCCGGATAGCAGACCTCCGGCCGGTGAAGCTGCAGTTCGTCGCTCTGCTTGCCGCCATAGGCCAGCAGCATCAGCACGGCGGCCTGGGCCTTTTCGTTCACGTACTGGCGCGTGATCAACTCGTTGTAGAGCTTGGCCGAAAGCGTGCCGGGGCCGTTGATGGCGTAGGGGTCGCCCACGTCCTCCGACGTCCAGTCGCCGAACTTCGCCGGGACGAGGTCGGCCACCTTGCCGCTCTTCAGCAGCTTGACCTCGTGATGCGGCTTCAAGGCGACGCCGCCTGCGGCGCCGGCCAGACAGGCGGCGCCCAGCAGGAAGTCCCTGCGTTCCATCATGCGGGTTTCCAGGATTTGGGCAGGGTGCGGGCCAGCACCTGGTCCGCCAGGA
>JAFEDM010000495.1 GCA_018241625.1 Pseudomonadota bacterium
AGGAAGGCGGCGAAGAAGGCGATCAGGCGGGGCGCGGCGGTCGTAACCCCCGAGGCGTCCAACCGCTCGTCCTCCCAATCGGACTCGGCGTCCTCATAGGTGAAACGAGTTTCGTCGAAGGCGGGATCGTCGAAGGCCTCGAACCGCGGGGTGTCGTCGGCGTAGGACGTGAACCCGAACCGGCGCGGCGGGTCGGGACGATCGACGTAAGCCATGGGGCAGCCCTACTCGCAGCCTCTACAGCTTTGAAACCGCTCGGATGGAAATGGTTGCGCGCGGCCCGCGGCGCCTGCCGTATTGACCCGCCGGGCCGGCCGCGCGAAAGCCGCCACCCATGGACCTTCACGCCATGAACATCCTCCTCGTGGGCTCCGGCGGGCGCGAGCACGCCCTGGCCTGGAAGATCAAGCAGTCGCCGCTGGTGAGGCGCCTCGTCTGCGCCCCGGGCAATCCCGGCATGGCGGCCATCGCCGAGACCTTCGACATCAAGCCCACCGACGTCGCCCGCCAGGTTGAGCTGGCCAGGCAGATCGGCGCGGGCCTGGTGGTGATCGGCCCGGAGGTGGCCATCGAGGCGGGCTTGGCCGACGCCCTCGAGGAGGCCGGCATCCCCTGCTTCGGGCCCACCGCCGCAGCGGGTCGGCTGGAGAGCTCCAAGGCCTTCACCAAGGCCTTCTGCGACCGCCACCACCTGCCCACCGGCGCCTATCGCATCTGTGGCGAGGCGGCGGAGGCCAAGGCCGCGCTCGCCCACTTCGCGCCGCCCTATGTGATCAAGGCCGACGGGCTGGCGGCGGGCAAGGGCGTGGTCATCGCCCCCGATCGGGCCGAGGCCGAGGCAGCCATCGACGACGCCTTCGGCGGCCGCTTCGGCGCCGCCGGCGCCCAGGTGGTGATCGAGGAATATCTGGAGGGCGAGATCGGCTCGCTGTTCGCGCTCTGCGACGGCAAGACGTCCAAGCTGTTCGGCTGGGCCCAGGACCACAAGCGCGCCTTCGACGGCGACCAAGGCCCCAACACCGGCGGCATGGGGACCTATTCGCCGGCCCCGGTCTTCACCCTGGATCTCATCGACCAGATCGACCACCAACTGGTGCGCCCCGCCTTCAAGGGCATCGCCGGCGACGGCGCACCCTATCGCGGCGTGCTCTTCGTGGAGCTGATGGCCACGTCCCATGGTCCCAGGCTGGTGGAGTTCAACGCCCGCTTCGGCGACCCGGAATGCCAGGTGCTGATGCTGCGGCTGGAGAGCGATCTCGTCCCCTACCTGATGGCCTGCGCCACCGGTCGGCTGCACGAGTTGCCGGATCCCAAGTGGCGCGACGACGACGCGGTCTGCGTGGTGCTGGCGACCGAGGGCTATCCCGGCCCCGCCAAGGCCGGCAGCGTGATCGGGGGCCTCGACCGCGACTTCGGTGAGGGCGTGGTGGTCTTCCACGCCGGGACGTCAGCCGGGCCGGCCGGGACCGTGTTGGCCGGCGCGGGCCGCGCGCTCAATGTCTGCGCCACGGGCGGCGACCTGGCCGAGGCGCGCGAGCGGGCCTATGGCGCTGTCGCTCTGATCGACTGGCCCGAAGGCTTCCACCGCACCGATATCGGCTGGAGGGCGCTCGCTCGATAAGGAAAGGGGGGCGCTGAGGAGCGCCTTGCCCGGTCCCCGCGGCCCCCGGTAAGGTGGGTTCAAACAGTTGTAAGAGGGAACGCCATGGCCGCCGTGGTCGACACCGCCGAGCAAGAGCGCGAAGCGCTCAACACCGGCACCAAGGACGTCGCCGAGAGCCACCGGTTCGACGAGGCCGCGCTGCACGCCTGGATGCAGGCCAATGTAGCGGGCTACGCCGGGCCGCTGGAAGTGCGCCAGTTCAAGGGCGGCCAGTCGAATCCGACCTATCAGCTCATCACGCCGACCAAGAAGTACGTCATGCGCCGCAAGCCGCCGGGCAACCTGCTGCCCTCGGCGCATGCGGTGGACCGTGAGTACAAGGTGATCAGCGCGCTCGGCCCGACCGGCTTCCCGGTGGCCAAGACCTACGGCCTGTGCGTCGATGAGAACGTCATCGGCACCTGGTTCTACATCATGGACATGGTCGAGGGGCGGATCTTCTGGGATCAGTCCCTGCCCCAGTGCGAGCCGGCCGAGCGGCGCGCAATCTTCATGGACAAAATCAAGGTCCTGGCCGACCTGCACAACACCGACTACGCGAAGATCGGCCTCGAGGATTTCGGCAAGCCCGGCAACTACATGGGCCGCCAGGTCGCGCGCTGGACCAAGCAGTACAAGGCGTCCGAGACCATCCACATTCCGGAGATGGAGCGGCTGATCGAGTGGCTGCCCAAGACCCTTCCAGAGCAGGAGAAGACCTCGATCGTCCACGGCGACTACCGCCTCGATAACATGATCTTCCATGCCGACCAGCCGAAGGTGAAGGCGGTGCTGGACTGGGAGCTCTGCACCCTGGGCGACCCGCTGGCCGACTTCACCTACCTGCTGATGAACTGGATCAACGGCGCACTGTCGCAGATCCCGGACCTCAAGGCGCACGGCATCCCGACGCTGGAAGAGGCGGTCGAGCACTATTGCAGCCTGACCGGCCGGCACGGCCTGCACGACCTCGACTGGTTCTGCAGCTACAACACCTTCCGCCTGGCGGGCATCCTGCAGGGGATCGTCGGCCGGGTGCGCGATGGCACCGCCAACAGCCCGCACGCCGCCCAGCAGGCCGACCGGGTGCTGAGCCTGGCGCAGGCGAGTTGGATGTTCGCCCAACGGGCAGGCGCGACGGCCTAGAGAACCGCCGCGCCCGGACGGGATCAGCCGATCTGGCGTTCGCGGGCTGTGCGCCAGGCGAGCAGACCCACATAAGGCAACGCCGCCACCGCCAGCATGCTGGCGAAGCCGATCATCCCCTCCGGCGAGATCGCCACCTCACCCTTGGTCATGGCCGTCGGCAGGGTCAGGCTGACGTGGAAGACGCTGCCCAGCGCCGCCAGCGCGACGATCCCGCAGGCCGGCCAAAGCCAGGCCGATCGGTTGCGGATGGCCGCCAGACCGAGGCCCCAGGCCAGCAGCACCGGCAGAAGGACGTTCGCGAAGAACATCATGCCGGCCGCGAACTCCGCCACCGAGGCCGGCACGGGACCCGCGCCCGGCGCGTGGACCTGTTTCACGGTCATCACCACGCCCACCACGGTCAGCACCGTGACGCCCGCCAGCCCGACCGCCGGGGCGATCAGGTAGGTCGCAACCGGCGCCCTGTGGCCCCAGGTCTGGAATTCGCGTCGTTCAATCATGGCCTCGGCCAGCATGTCGAAACTCCCTAGTCTGGAGAGCGCCCGGGTCTCCGCCTCTCGCGGATCGCTCATCGCCCGGCGCTCCTCGGCGATGAGGTCGTCCAGATGATCTTTCAGCTCGGCCAGGTAGCGGCGCGCCGGCCGCCGGCGCACCCCGCCGTCAAGCAGGCGGCGGAAGAGAGGATCAAACGAGGCCTGCACGGCCGCCTCCCACCAGCACCTGCTGCACGGCCCCGGTGATCCGCGACCAGAGCTCGGTGAGCTCCGTCAGCCGGGTCTCGCCCTTGGGCGACAGCGAATAGTAGATGCGGCTGCGGCCGCCGACCGGGCGGCGCTCCGAGGTGATCGCCCCACTGCGCTCCAGCGAATGGAGCACCGGATAGACGACGCCTTCGCCCAGGCTCACGACCTCGCCGGTCTCCTCGC
>JAFEDM010000496.1 GCA_018241625.1 Pseudomonadota bacterium
AGGGCCTTGGGCTCCACCTGGCGGAAGCGGTCGAGCACCGCCGCTGTGCCCATGTCCGGCGAGCTAAGGGTCCAGATAGCCCCGAGGCTGGCGCAGGCCAGCATGGCGATCGCCGCGTCGGGGATGTTGGGCAGGTAGGCGGCGACGCGGTCGCCACGCCCGACGCCTGCGCCCTTCAGCTCCAGGGCGAGGGACGCGGTCCTGCGGCGCAGCTCGCGCCAGCTGATCGTCTGGACGACCCCGTCCTCACCTTCCGCGACGATCGCCGGCTGTCCCGCGGCCTCGGCCAAGACGCCGTGCCGGAACACCTGCTGGGCGTAGTTGACCTGGGCGCCTTCAAACCACGTCGCGTCCGGCATCTCTCCCTTCAGCACCGTGACGTGCGGGGTCGGGGAGTTCAGATCGAAATAGGTCCAGATGCTGTCCCAGAAGGCCGGCAGGTCCGCCACCGACCAGGCCCAGAGGGTGGCGTAGTCATCGAACGCCATACCCCTCTCATGACGGAGCCAGTCCCGGTAGCGCATCATCCGGGGGACAGGAGCTTGGGCCTCGCGTTGGGTCACCTAGGACCATCCCTGGCGAGCGCGGACGGGCATTGGGATGTGGCCTTGAATTGCGAACTGGGACGCGGCGCGAAGAGGCCTGGCGACCCGGTTGCTGTCCGGGTCGCCAGGTGAGGGTCGCGGAGAGGACTTAGAAGTGGCGATTCAGGGTGACGCCGAACATCCGCGGAATGCCCAGCGACCCGGTGATGGCGGGGGTCGCCCCGGAGCCGGCGGACGCCTGGCTGATGTAGCGCTCGTCGGTGGCGTTGCGGATCCAGGCGGTCGCCAGCCACTTCTTGTCCTGCGTCCCCACGCCCAGGGAGGCATTCAGGAGACCGTAGGCGCCCTGCGAGTTGAGTGGGTTGTTGTAGATGTCGAAGTAGGTGCGGCTCTGCCACTTGTAGTCGGCGCGGGCCGTCATCTCGAGGCTGGACGAGATGGGCCAAGTGTACTGCGCCGAGGTGTTGAACTGCCAGTGCGGCGCCTGCGGCAACAGGTTGTTCTGCAGCTGTACGGCGCCCGGTGGCAGGGCCGCCCCGTCGCGGGTCGCGCCCACGCATGAGGGCGAGGTCGGCAGGTTCGGATAGAGCGGGTTGTTGTTGCAGAAGAAGCCGAACGCGGCGTCGAGGTAGGTGACGGCGCCGGTCAGCCGCAGCCCCTTCACCGGTGTTGCTTCGCCCTCGAGTTCCACGCCCTTGATGGTCGCGGTCGAGGAGTTCTGCACGCGCGGGAAGCGTACCTGCGTGGCCGTGTTCAGGATGAAGATCGTCTGCTGCAGATTGGTGTAGTCGGAATAGAAGCCGGTCAGGCTCATGCGCAGCCTGCGATCGAACGCCATGGCCTTCAGCCCCAGCTCGTAGTTCCAGACGTACTCCGGGTCGAACCGGTTCACCGGCATGCTTACGTCACCCAGGGTGTTGAAGCCGCCGGATTTGAAGCCGCGGGCGACGCTGGCGTAGATCAGGGTGTCGTCGTTGGGCGCGTAGTCCAGCACATAGCGCGGGGTGAAGGCGCTGAACTTGCCGCGGTCCGCGTGGAAGCCGGGCGTGCCCGCGACCGAGGAGGCTTCGTCGTAGGACTTGACGTCCGTCGTGTAGCGGCCGCCGAGCGTCAGCCGCAGCTTGTCAGTCAGATTGTACCGGAACTGCGCGTAGCCGGCGTAGGAGTTCAGCATCTCCTGCGGCAGATAGACCAGGTAGTTCTTGAAACCGGTGAGGCTGAGATACAGCGGCTCGCTGGACTCGCCGTGCATGTAAAAAAGGCCGGCGACCAGGTCCGCGCGCTGGCCCAGGTTGGCGGCGAGCGTCAGTTCCTGCGTCTCCTGCTCGGCGTATAGGCCGATCAAGTCGAACCGCGCGGAGGGGACCGGCGTCGCGTCGACGTCGAGATCGGTCAGATCGATGTTGTGCTTGATGTAGCCGGTGGTGGAGGTCAGCGAGACGTCGGAATTGATGTCCCACTTGGCGATGATCGCCGCGCGGTAGTCCTTCACGTCCCGGTGGTTCGGCTCGTTGAAGTAGAAGGTCAGGTCCTTGAGGTTGTTCTGCGGGTAGGGATAGCCCGGGACCTGCGTCACCGTCGGCTTGGTCGGGTCCGCACGGCCCAGGATCTGGGCGAAGTCCGGGTCGCTCCGGTCATGGGTATAGTCGAGGAGCGCGCGGACGCTCAGATTGTCGGTCGGCTTGTAGAGCAGCTGGCCCCGCACTTCCGTAATGTCGGTGTCGTCGTTGCGCTTGCCGATGTAGGCGTTCTTCAGCCACCCTTCGGCCTCCTCCCGATTGAAGGACAGACGCGCCGAAAGCTGATCCGTCAGCGGGGCGTTGAAATAGCCCTTGAGCCCCAGGCGATTGTAGTCGCCGGCGGTGAGTTCGAGGTCGCCGTCCTTCCCGCTGGTCGGCCCAAAGCTGTCGACGTTGATGGCGCCGCCCGTGGCGTTGCGCCCGGAAATCGTCCCCTGCGGGCCGCGCAGGACCTCGACCCGCTCGACGTCGAGGAAGGTCGGGTTCATCAGGAAGTGGTTGAGGAGCGGAACGCCGTCCAGGGATACGGTGACGCCGGACTGGCTGCCGATGTCCTGGCCGGCTTGGCCGATGCCCCGGATCGCGATGAAGATATTGGTCGAGCGCGTCCCGAATTGCAGGCTGGGCGTCAGCTGGGTCAGATCGCCGACCTGCACCACCGAAGCCCGCTCAAGCGTCGCCCCCGAGACGGCGGTGATGGCGTTCGAGACGTTCTGAAGCCCCTCGGCCCGTTTTTCGGCCGTGACGACAAGCTCCTCGACCTGGGTATCGGTCGCGGGGTTGGCCGCGCGGGTCACTTGCCGCGACCCGGTCTGGGTTTCCTTGATCCTTGGCGGCTGGGTTGTGGGGCCTTGGCTCTGGGCCCAGCTCACGGACGCCGCCAGGCATCCGCCGGCGAGCGCGGTCGCGCCCAGCAGCAGGCGCACGCGGTGCGCCAGGTCGTTGCGCTTCATGGTCGAAATCCCCCTGGGCTTGGTCTTGTGGCGCGGAGTCTCGCGCTCCGGTCCGCTGATCATGCGAAGAGGCGTCATCCGCTCAATGACGGTTCTGACGGGCGCGTTTGACCGAAGTGACAGGCGCCGCGGGCCGGCGGATCAGGGGGCGCGACGCTCGGAGAGCAAAGCCGTCGCGGCCGCGACCTTGGCGACGTCGGCGATGTGCTGGGCACGGTAGGCGGACGGCGTCATGCCGGACCAGGCGCAGAAGTGGCGGGTGAAGCTGCCGGGTTCGCTGAAGCCCAGCGCGATCCCGATCTCGGTGATCGGCATGTCGCTGCCGAGCAGGTGCGCCATCGCCAGTTCCCCCCGCAGGCGGGTTCGCACGTCCTGGAAGCTTTCGCCCTCGAGCGCCAGGTCGTGGCGCAGCCGCCGCGGGCGGGTCCTGAGCCTGACCGCCGCCGCTTCGATGGGCGCCGACCACAGGCCCGCGCGCTGGAACTCGATCAGCACCTGTTCGGTGCGCGCCCGCCAGCTGAGCCCCCGATCGGGCGCCGCGAACCAGTCCGGCTCGCCGCCGTAGTAGTCCTCGTATTCGCGGATCGAGTTGTGGGTGAGGCGGGCGGTGAGGTCGTTCCAGTCGTAGGACAGGGCGTCGACCGGCGCATTGAACTGAACGGGACAGCCGAACAGGGCGAACCGGTCGAAGCCGTTGGCCTGCACGGGCTCCGGACCGCGGATCGACAGGCCTCGCAGGGCCAGGGGACGTCCGATCAGCCAGCTGAAGAAATGGTAGATCCAGACGAAGCGGATCCACACCAGGATGTCGCGGTCGAAGCCCGGCGCCGTCTGGTACTTGCAGATGTGCTGCAACCCGGTCCCGTGCTCCTCGCTGATGCCCGGGCCGACGTCGGCGGACATGGCGTCGGTGAAGCGGATGCTGACGCGCAGCGCCTCCCCGAAGGTCGCGCAGTTGAGGAACGACAGCAGCCGTTCGGTCTCGAGGGCGAGCCGGACGCCCTGGACGAAGAAGCCGAGGTACACGTCGTCCAGCACCTGTTGGACATGGCGCACCAGCCTAACCAGCGACGGCCCGTCGATCGCGCCGTCCGGGTTCCCATAGACGCCCGGATCGATGCCGGCGCCTGCGAGGATGTGG
>JAFEDM010000497.1 GCA_018241625.1 Pseudomonadota bacterium
GATGTAGCCGCCCTGCAGCTCGCGGTAGCCGACGATCCGCAAGGCCCCGCCGGCCCAGGGCGTGGGCAGGTTCAACACCCCTTCGACATCGTCGGAGGGCGAGCCGTCCGCCGTGAAGCCAACCCCCGCGGTGATGGTCCCCGCCAGTGCGGTCGGATCGGGCCGGGCGGTCACCAGATGCACCACGCCGCCCAGCGATCCGGATCCGTAGAGCGCACCCTGCGGGCCGCGCAGCACCTCGACCTGTTCGATATCGACGAGCTTCAGGTCCGGGTCGGGGGCGTTGTAGGTCAGGCGCACGTCGTCGAGGTAGATGCCGACCATGGATTGGGTGCGGCCGGTCAACGGCCCGTCCGACAGGCCACGCAGCAGGATCTTGTCCCGACCGGCCCCGAGGTTGGTGACCACCATGGCCGGGACCGCCGTCGCCAGCGCGTTGTCGTCGGTCAGCCCCTGCCGCTCGAGCGTGCGGCCGGTGACCAGGCTGACCGGATAGGCCAGGCGATCCGCCGCGGTCGCCTGGCGCGTCGCGACCACGATGAGTTCTGAAATCGAGGCGTCGCTGGCCTTGGTCGTGGGCGGTGTCGCCATCGCGGGCGGTGAGGTCGGCCTGGCGGCCGGAACGATCTCCACCGCCCTCTGGTCGATGTAGCGATAGGTGCAGCCGCTGCCGGCAAGCAGTCGCTTCAGCGCCTCGTCGGCGGACATCCGGCCCTGAAGCCGGCTTGCGACAGCCGAGCACGCTCCGGCCTTGGTCGTACTGATCGAAAGGCCGGACTGGTCCGCCCAGCGCAGCAGCGCCGTGCCCAAGGGCTGTAAGGGGATGTCGAATCCCACCGGCGCGGCGATAGCCGGACCGGCCAGGACGCCAAGGAACAATAGCCCCAAGCGATAGACCGCGCTCCGCGAGGGTCTCGGCAAGTCCTCGTCTCCCGATCGCCGGTAAGGCTCAGCCCAGGGTGAAGGCTGTTTCCGTATGATGCACCGGCAAACCGAGAAACTGCCCGAGTCGCTGCACGGCCTGGGTCTCGTCTCCGAGTTCGATCACGCCCGAGAACCGTAAGCCGGCGGCTCGGGGGCCGAGCTTCACGGGGATGCGATAGCGTCGGTTGAGGTCGGCGACAATGTCGGTGAGCGGCCGATCTCTGCAGATCATCCGGCCGTTCGTCCAGGCGGCAGCGGTCGCCGGATCGACTCTCGCCACCTGAAAGGTGGCCGCGCCGTCACGCCGGCGCAGTTCCTGGCCGACGGTCAGCCGCGCGCCCGGGCCGGCCCCATCCGCGCCGTGCGCCTCCACGATCCCGCGGCTTACGGTGAGGACGAAGAGGCCGTCGTAGTGGCGGATGTTGAAGGCCGTGCCGACCACCCGCACCTGCTCGTCCCCCACGGAAATGACGAATGGACGGCTGGCGTCCTTGGCCACGTCGAAGCTGGCCTCGCCATCGCCCAGCCGGACCCTTCGGCGGCCCGCGCCCAGTCGCACGTCGAGCGTGGTCATGGCGTTCATGCGCACGTCGGACCCGTCCGCGAGGCGCAAGTCCCGGGTCTGGCCGACCCCTGTGGCGTAGTGGTCCTGCCGGCCCGCCCACTTCTGCCAGGACAGCGGCGACACGACGGCGACGACAAGGGCGGCCGCCGCGGCCAGGCCCCAAACCGGCCACCGGTTCGGCCGCCGGCGGGGAAGCTGGACGACGTTCGACGGCGCGGCGGCCAGCAGGTCGCGCAGCAAGGCGGCCGAGTCCTCGATCTCGAAGGAGAGCTCCTCCAATTCGGCGTAGGCCGCGCGGTGCTCGGTCGATTGCGCAAGCCATTCCGCCAGCGCCCGCCAGTCTCCGTCGGTCGCCGCGTCCGACTGCACGCGGATCAGCCAGGCCGCGGCCTCTTCGCGCAGGGCGTCCGGTGGTTGGTGATCCGACGTGGCGGTCATGGGCGGGGTCCAAGGTGGGCCGAGACGATCGGCCCGCCACAAAGACGACAGGGTGCGCCGGGAGCCTCCAAGATTTCTGCCCAGGTCGCCATCATCGCCCGACCTTCTCGATGATCCGTTTCAGACAGAGCATCATGTATTTCTCGACGCTGGAGCGGGAGACCCCCATGGCGGCCGCCGTCTCCGCGTGGCTGAGCCCCTCCAGCTTGTGCAGGCGGAACGCTTCCTGCGCCTGCGGCGGGAGCGAGCGCACCACTTCGGCGATCTTCGCCAGGCGCTGGCGGGCCGCCACGGCCTCGTCGGCGGGAACCTCGCGGGCGATGTCCTCCGCCCCGACCGAATGGGTCGTCGACTCGCGCCAGGCCGCATCCCTGCGCCCGCGGCGGCGGGACATCTTGATGCGATCCAGCATCAGGTTCGTGCCGATCCGGTAGAGCAGGGCGGCGGGATGAGCGACAGGCTCCTGAGGGCGCTCCAGGACCCGCACATAGATGTCCTGAACGATGTCGCGCGCG
>JAFEDM010000498.1 GCA_018241625.1 Pseudomonadota bacterium
ACGGTCTGGTGAGCTTCGAAGGCGCGCGCCTCAAGGTGGTCGACGACGGCCGCCTGGTGGTCCGTTCGATCTGCGCCGCCTTCGACGCCTACCTCGACCCGGCCGCGGGCCGGCACGCCAAGGCGATATAGCGCCGTCTTCCGGACGGCGGGCTGTTGATCAAGGCGTGGCGGCGTGGCTCTCTGACGCCCTCGTCGGACCAGCCACAGGAATCACGTGTCGGAAACGCCGCCCCCGACCGATGACGACGACGCGGATCGTCGCGAGCGCCGGAGCCCGCTGCACTTCCTGAAGGTGCTTGGGCCGGGGATCATCACCGGGGCCGCCGACGACGACCCCTCCGGCATCGCCACCTACGCGCAGACGGGCGCCCAATTCGGCTTCGGCCAGCTCTGGACGGCGCTCTATCAGATCCCGCTGCTGCTGGCGGTCCAGGAGGCCAGCGGCCGGATCGGCGCGGTGACCGGCAAGGGGTTGGCGGGAGTCATCAAGGAGCGATACTCGCGGCCCGTCCTGATCCTGGTGGTCCTGCTCGTCGTCTGCGCGAACACTATCAACATCGGCGCCGACATCGGGGCGGTCGCGGAATCCGCCGCCCTGGTGGTCAATGTCCCGCGCTGGCTGCTGGCCATCCTGACCACGGCCACGGTCCTGTTCCTCGAGATCTACGTCAGTTACCGGACCTATGCGAAGCTCCTGAAGTGGCTCGCCCTGGCGCTGCTCGCCTATCCCGCGACGGCGCTGATCATCCGCCAGCCCTGGGGCGAGATCCTCTACGCCACCCTCGTGCCGCACATCGAGTTCAGCTTCTCCTTCCTGTTCATCATCACCGGCGTCTTCGGCACCTCGATCTCGCCCTACATGTTCTTCTGGCAGGCGTCGGAGGAGGTCGAGGAGGAGATCGCCCGCGACGTGCCGCTGGAGAGCAACGGGCAGCCCCGGCTGCCGCGCGGCTTCATCGCCGACCTGCGCCTCGACACCGCCGCGGGGATGGTCGCGGCGGAGGTCGCCCAGTGGTTCATCATCATCACCACCGCCTCGGTCCTGTTCCAGCACGGCGTCCGCAACATCAACACCGCCGCCGACGCCGCTCGCGCGCTGGAGCCCCTGGTCAGGTCCTTCCCGAATTCCGGCCAGCTCTCGCGCGACCTGTTCGCGGTCGGCGTCATCGGCCTGGGCCTGCTCGGCATCCCGGTCCTGGCCGGGTCGGCGGGCTACGCCCTCTCGGAAGCCTTCGGCTGGAAGGAGGGCCTGTCGCGCAAATTCCGGGAGGCGCGCGGCTTCTACGGCGTGATCGCCGTTTCGACCCTTGTCGGGCTCAGCCTGAATTTCGTGGGCATCGACCCGATGAAGGCGCTGGTGTTCACCGCCGTGTTCAACGGGCTCGCGGCCGTCCCCCTGCTCTACCTGATCGGTCGGATCAACGGGGACGAGCGCCTGCTCGGCGCCAATCGCGGGGGCCCGCTGTCGCGTACGATGGTCTGGCTGACCTTCGGCGTGATGACCCTGTCCGGTGCGGCGCTGATCTACACGACCATCGCCCAGCGCTGAGGCCCTGGGGCAGGGGTTCAGGCGGCGGCTTCCTCGTTCGCCAGGAGCTGCAACGCAAGGTCACGCAGTTTTTCGAGCCGCCCGATCTCCGCCGTCCGCGCGGCGGTGGGCTCCGCCTTCGCCACCGGCAGCAGCAGCAGAAGGCGTGAATCGACCTGCTCCACGAACTGGCGCACCCGCACGGCCTGAATCCTGGACAACGCTGCCTGCGCCTTCATGACGCGCGCTCCGCAGCTGTGGGACGCGAGCTCCTCATCGCGACGGGATCGCCATGCCGCCGGGGGATGTCGAGCGATCCGCCGTCCAGGCTGGCGATGTAGGCGGCGACGTCGGCGACCTCGTCCTCGCGCAGGGTGACCGGCGGCATCTCGAAATGGCCGTCCTGCGAGAAACGGGCGATCTTGTCCGCCAGCACCGGCTGATCATAGAGGCGACTGAGAACCCTGAACTGGGGCGCGTCCTTCTCGGGGCTGCGGTCTTCCAGGGCGACGGCGTGGCAGTTCGCGCAATGGGCGTGGGCCACCTCGGCGCCGCGGACGATCGCGGGATCGTCACGGGTCGCGCCCACCGCGAACGCGGCGACGCCGACCGACAGAATCATCACCGTGAGGGCCAGCGGCGCGCGCCGGCTGAGGCGGGCGTCCATCTTACCGCTCCGGGCGCCGGCCGCGAACGATCGGGAGCAGGGCGGCGAGCAGCAGGCTCACCGCGACCACGGCGCCCTCCGGCGTCAGGAAGTGCGCCACAAGCTCGCCCGGCGTCATGTCGAACATCAGGTAGCCGACCAGGAAATCGCAGGCGACGAGCAGCCCGATCGCGCCGAACCCCACAGCGACGCGCTGCGCCAGCCGGCCAGGCACGTCGAAGGCTTCGACGACCCAGCCCGCCGTCCAGACCAGGACGAGCAGGGTGGCGACAGCCTGGCTGAGGATGGCCAGCAACGGGTCCGCGCCGGCGCGGATCCAGAAGTCGCGGATCGGCCCGAAGAACCAGCCGAGCGTCAGGGTCGCCATGAAATAGCAGGCCGCCGCCTGCAGCGCCTGATAGCGCCGCCGCCGGATTCCCCCGTCATAGAGGTTCGAGGCCATGGGGCTTCTCCCGATCGCTGAGGCCACCCGCTGGCGGCGCCGATCGGTCGCCAATCTGCCGATGCGCCGCGATTTACCCTTGAGGCGGATCAAAGCGCCCCTTGCGACGGCCCCTTACGTATCGGCACGTAAGGCGACGACCCAAATGTATCGCCGGGCGCCCGAAGCGTAGCTCTAGGTCATCGAACAAGGAGCTGGCGATGACCCTCACCCATGCCTTCCCCGCCGACGAAAGCGCTCTGGATCAGGCCTTCGATCGCCTCGGGACCCGCATCACCGTCGCACGCGATGAGGAAGTCTATGCGCAGGACGATGAAGCCGACCGCTTCTATCGCGTGATGAGCGGGGTGGTTCGCACCAGCCGCCTGACCGCCGACGGCCGCCGCCAGGTTGGCGACTTCTACTACGCCGGTGAAGTGTTCGGCCTCGAGCCCGGCCCCGACCATCGCTTCGCCGCCGAAGCCCTGACCGAGTGCGAGATCCAGGTGGTCCGCCGTTCGGCCGTGCGCGCCTTCGCCGGCGACGTCGAGGTGGATCGCGCCATCCTCGAGGCTACCCGGGTGGAGATGGAACGCCTGCAGGAGCACGTCATGCTGCTGGGCCGCAAGGGCGCCCGCGAACGGGTCGCCGGCTTCCTGATGGGCCTGGCCCAGCGCCAGCCGGAGGATCACGTGGACCTGCCCATGGGCCGCCAGGACATGGCCGACTACCTGGGCCTGACCATCGAGACGGTGTCGCGGATGCTCACCCAGCTGCAAGGCGAGGCCATCGTCGCCTTCCCGAGCACCCGCCGCTTCCACATCCGCAAGTGGGGCGCTCTGGAGGCCCTCGCCGCCTAGTTCGCCGCGTCAGGTTCCCGCGTTCGTCGCCCCCTTCGAACAGGAGCTCGCCATGACCGCCGCCGCCCAGGTCCGACCCGCACACGCGGCGCAGGTCCCCAGCGCCCGCTTCGCCACCCTCATGGTGCATGCCGAGCCGGGGCTCATGGGATCCCAGAGGGTGGAGTTCGCTGGCCGCCTGGCGCGCGAGCTTGACGCTCGGCTGATCGGCGTCGCGGCCCAGAGCCTGACGCCGTTCCTGATCAACGAGCCGGCCGGCGGCTATTCCCCCGACGAGCGGATCGCCAGCTTGGTGCGCGGCCTCGAGACCGACCTGGAGGATGCAGGCGCCTCGTTTCGTCGTGACGCAGCCGGCGCGGAAATCGAGTTGCGGACCTTCAACCTCTATCCCGCCGTCGCCCTCGCACGGGCGGCCCGCGCCGCAGACCTACTCGTCCTCAGCCCGAGGTCCGGGGCGCCGACCTCGCGGGAACCGGATCCCGGAGAGGTGGTGGTGCGCGCCGGCAAGCCCGTGTTGATCGTGCCGACCCATAGCCACCGGCTGGAGCTCGACACCAT
>JAFEDM010000499.1 GCA_018241625.1 Pseudomonadota bacterium
TGGAGGCGATGATCGCCGCCTCCATCACCAGGTTGGCGGCGATCGCCGGGGGAACCACGTCCTTGGTCTGGGCCATCAGCCGCGCCGCCAGCCCGGACAGGATCACCGGCCAATGGGCCTCGTGCAGCGGCGGCTCGTCGGCGAATTCCATCGGCATGGGCGCGATCATGATCCGGCGCGTGGCCGGCCACAGCACCCGCAGCAGGTCCGCGGGCTTGGCCACGGCGCTGCGGCCCTCGGCCGGGGCCAGCACGCCGAGCTCGCCCTTGGCGGCGGCCTTGGCGATCTTGCGCTCCAGCGCCCAGTAGTCCGGGAAGTCCGTGCGCTGCAGCCCCGCCGCCGATCCGGCCTGGACCACGAACCGCTGCAGCGGAAAGCCGTGGCCGAAGCCCAGCAGCAGGGGCGCGTCGATCCAGCGTCCGGCCAGGTAGCGGCGGCCGTCCTTCATCTCGCGCAGCATCAGGCTTTCGGGCGCCACCAGGTCGCGCCGGGCGGTCAGCAGCTCGCCCTGCTCCAGGGCGTAGTTCTGCGCCGCCGCGCCCACCAGGGCCCCGGCCGCGACCAGCAGGCTGGGCGCAGTGGCTCCGTGCGGTGGGATTTTCTGGATCAGCAGCTGCTTGACCGCCGCCTCGGCCAGCTTCGCTCGGTTGACGGATTCCGGCTCCCACGGGAAACGCTCCTGCCGAGGGGCAGGGCGGACGGCGGGGCGCGCGGCGAACGCGGGCGACATCGAGGGCTCCGGCGAGTGGCTCGCGGGGAACCTAGCGCCCACCGGTTGAGGCTTTGCAACCGCACGTGGTGAACAAGCCTTAACGGCCACCCCGCCCGCCGCGAAGCGGGGGAGGCAGGTTTGCGGCATTGCACAATGGGCCTCAAACCTCTATTTTCCCAGGTTCTCTCCCCGATCTGAGGACTCCATGGCTCGCGTCACCGTCGAAGACTGCATCGAAAAGGTCCCGAACCGCTTCAACCTCGTGTTGCTGTCGGCTCACCGCGCCCGCGCCATTTCGGCCGGCTCGCAGATCCTGGTCGATCGCGACAACGACAAGAACCCGGTGGTCGCCCTGCGCGAGATCGCCGATGACGTGGTCGATTCCGAAGAGCTGCGCGAAACCCTCATCGCCAGCCTGCAGCGCGTCGACGAGCGGTCCGAGGCCGAGGAAGAGGCCGAGACCCTGGCCCTGCTGGCCGATCCCACCCACATGCAGATGAGCGAGCTCGAGTTGGTCCGCGCCCTGCAGAGCGACCGCGACGGCGGCCAGGAGGAGCGGTACTGAGCCTAGAAGGCGCAGACCCTTTCCCACCTAAGGCGGCGCCACCCGCCGCCCCGTTGAAGGACGCCCCTATCAAGGGGGCGTCGTCCGCCGAAAAGACCACCACCGTCACCCAGCCTCCCGTCACCGCCCCTCCCGTCACACAGGCCGGGGCGAAGCGTCCGCGGATGCTCCGCCAGTTCGAGCTGATCGAGAAGGTCCGCTCCTACGACCCCACGGCCGACGAGGCCTTGCTGAACCGCGCCTACGTCTACGCCATGCGCATGCACGGGGCGCAGAAGCGGGCGTCCGGCGATCCCTACTTCGCCCACCCCATCGAGGTGGCGGGCATTCTCACCGACTATCGGCTCGACACCGCGACCATCGTCACCGCCCTGCTGCACGACGTGATCGAGGACACCCCGGTCACCCGCGCCGAGATCGACGAGCTGTTCGGGGCCGAGATCGGCGAGCTGGTGGAGGGCGTGACCAAGCTCTCCAAGCTGGAGCTCAGCTCGGAGCATCTCCGCCAGGCCGAGAACCTGCGCAAGTTCATCCTGGCGATCAGCCGCGACGTCCGCGTGCTGATGGTCAAGCTGGCCGACCGCCTGCACAACATGCGCACGCTGCAGTACATCGCCAGCCCCGCCAAGCGCGAGCGGATCGCGCGCGAGACCCTGGACATCTACGCCCCGCTCGCCCGCTCGATCGGCGTGCACCGCATCTGCACCGAGCTGGAAGAGCTGGCCTTCGAGCACCTGAACCCGGTGGCCCGCGATGCCATCGGCCGCCGGCTCGAAACGCTGCGCCAGCAGCAGGGCGGCGCCGTCAGCCTGGTCAGCCAGGAAATCAGCGCCCGACTCGACACCGCCGGCATTGCCGCCCGCGTCTTTGGGCGCGAGAAGAACGCCTATTCGATCTGGCGCAAGCTGCAGCGAAAATCGATTGGATTCTCTCAGCTTTCCGACATCTACGCCTTCCGCGTGATCGTTGACACGGAAGAGGACTGCTACCGCGCCCTGGGCGTCGTCCACCGCGCCTGGCCCAGCGTGCCGGAGCGGTTCAAGGACTTCATCTCCACGCCCAAGCGCAACAACTACCGCTCGCTGCACACCACCGTCGTCGGCCCGCGCGGCATGCGCATCGAGATGCAGATCCGCACCGAGGCCATGGACCGGGTGGCCGAGGAGGGCGTGGCCGCCCACTGGCGCTACAAGAACGACAGCTACGGCTTCGACGCCGAGCATCAGGAGGCGGCCGGCGGCCGCGACCCGCTGGTCAACCTGCGCCATCTCGTCCAGGTGCTGGAGCACGGCGGCGACCCGGAGGAGCTGGTCGAGCACGCCAAGCTCGAAATGTTCCTCGACCAGGCCTTCGTCTTCACCCCCAAGGGCCGCCTCGTCAGCCTGCCCACCGGCGCCATGCCGCTGGACTTCGCCTACGCCCTGCACACCGACATCGGCGACACCTGTATCGGGGTGAAGATCAACGGCGAGCTGAAGCCGCTGCGCACCGTCCTGCAGAACGGCGACGTGGTGGAGGTGATCAAGGGCGCCAAGCCCGTGGTGCCGCCGGACTGGCAGTCGATCACCATCACCGGCCGCGCCCGCTCGGCCATCCGCCGCCACATCCGCCAGACCGAGAAGGAAGAGTTCACCCGCCTCGGCCGCGCCACGGTGGACCAGGCCTTCGACGCCGCCGGCAAGTCGCGCAAGGACGTGTCGCTGCGCCCGGCCTTCGACCGCTTCGCCGTGGCCACCGAGGACGAGCTGTTCGACGCCGTCGGCCGTGGACGCGTCAGCCCCGGCCAGGTGCTGGAAGCGCTGTTCCCCGGCCTGAAGGCCGAGGAGAAGAAGGCCGCCACCGCCCGCCACCGGATCGAGGACGGCCGCGCCGCGCGGCTCTATGTGCGTGGCGGCGGGCTGACGCCCGGCGTCGCGATCCACTTCGACGAGGACTGCTCGCCGCTGCCGGGCGATCGGATCGTCGGCATCATCGACACCAAGGGCAAGGGCCTCACCGTCCACACCATCGACTGCGAGCATCTGGCGGTGTTCGAGGACGACGAGACCGTCTGGCGCGACCTGCAGTGGACCCCGGAGGCCCAGCGAAACGCCATCGCCCGCGCCAAGTTGATCGCCACCATCAGGAATGCGCCCGGCGTCCTGGGCCAGGTCTGCACCATCATCGGCGAGGCCGGCGGCAACATCGTCCAGCTGCGCATGCACCATCGCCAGAACGACTTCTTCGACGTCGACATCGACGTGGACGTCAACGACGCGCGCCACCTGACCCACATCGCCGCGGCCCTGCGCGCCAATCCCTCGGTCGAAACGGTCGAGCGGCGGAAGGACTAGGGGCGCGACTTCGCGGCCGCGCCTTGGCCCACGCGCGGTTCCGTCCCGGCCAGCAGCCGCTGGATGTTGGCGCGGTGGCGCAGGATCACATAGAGGCCGCCGGCGATCACCAGCACCCGATAGGCCAGCGGATGCGGCAGGAGGCAGACCAGCGCGACCGCCGTCGCCGCCGCCAGGATCGACCCCAGCGACACCATCCGGAACGCCGCCACCGCGACGGCGAACACCGCAAGGCCGCCCAGGCCGACCGGCCAGGACATTGCCAGCAGCAGGCCCAGCCCCGCCGCCACCGACTTGCCCCCTCGGAAGCCCAGCCACACGGGGCGCGCATGCCCCAGCAGGGCGGCGAGACCGGCCAGGCCCACCGCCCAGGGCGTCAGGGTCGCCGCGTCCGGCGCGGCCGGCGGCGGCAGCGCGGGCGTGGCGTAGAGCCAGGGGTAGAACCATCGGGCGAAGGCCACCGCCGCGGCGCCCTTCGCCGCATCGGCCAGCAGCACGACCAGCGCCGGCCATTTCCCGAGAGTCCGCAGCACGTTGGTCGCGCCGGTCGATCCGGAGCCCAGCTCGCGGATGTCCACGCCCTTCAGCAGGCGACCGGCCAGATAGCCCGTGGGTACGGATCCGAAGAGATAGGCGACCGCCAGTCCGCCGAGCGCTGCGATCCAGAACAGCATGGGACTCAAACGGCCGCCTCAGCCTGGGCCTTCGCCTGTTCCTGAGCTTGGGCCGCGACGCCCGCGATGGCGTCGCGGGTTTCCCGGATCAGCCGCGCGGCGATCGGGTCCGCCTGGATCGCGCGCCAGTAGGCGGCGAGCTTCGGCAGGGCGGGCAGGGGGTCGGGCGTCCCGAACACCGTCGGGATCCATTCCGCGGCCAGCACCAGCTGCGGGACGATGGCGCCGTCGGCCTGGGTGAGCGCCCGGCCCACGGCATAGCCGTCCTCGCCGATATAGGCCTCGAGGTAGCCCAGCGCCTCGGCCACCTTGGTGGCCGCGCCTTCCACCACCTCCGGCGTCCAGTGCCGGCGCGAGCGGCCCGACAGGTTGAACAGCGGGACCATGGCCATCACCACATAGAAGTCGCAGATCCGGCTCAGGAGCCGCATCCTGGCCCGGCCCCAGGCGTCGGCGGGCCGCAGGGCGGGCTCCGGAAAGGCGTCCTCCAGGTACTCACAGATCACCTCGGATTCCGGCAGGGCGCGGCCGTCATCCAGCACCAGGGTGGGCACCCGGCCGATCGGGTTGATCTTCAGATAGTCGCCCTTGGCTTCCGTCGAAGCGTGGAAACCCGGCGGCTCGATGATCTCGACGTCCAGGCCCTTGGCGTAGATCGCCAGCCGCACCCGGGTCGGGAAGGGCGAGGCGTAGGTCTGATAGAGCTTCATGGCGCGCGGCTCCCCGGCTGGGCCGCCGCATGATCAGGGCTACGCCGCCCCGCTCGTCAAGCCGTCGCGGCGGTCCCGCGTCGCCGGCGCAGCAGTGCGCCGGCCCCGCCGAAGCCCAGGATCATCAGCGCCCAAGCCGCCGGTTCCGGCACGCCGGCGTCGGTGGTGAACGAGATCCCGTCGCCGAAGGTCGAGGCGGTGGAGAACGACACCATGCTGAAGGTGTCGGTCGATCCGAACAGCCCCTGATCCGCCGTGACCGTCTCCGAGAAGTTGAAGATCAGGTTCGAGGCGTCGTCGATCGCCGTCTGGGTCGAGCTGCCGTCGCTCAGGGTCGTCAGCGCCCCGATCAGGCTGGCTTCGTCATAGCCGGCGAAGATGTCGGCGAAGTCCTGGCCCCCGCTGACCAGGCCCGCGGCGAAGGCGTTGTTCAGCGCCAGCACCAGGTGCAGCGGCGGCGCCTCGTCCTGCGACCCCAGGGCGGTGACCCCCAGGAAGTAGGTCCCGGTGATCGGGTCAGTCTTCACGAACGGATCGGTGATCAGGGTCGACGGCGCCTGCACGTCGAAGCTGTTGGTCGTCCCGGCGCCGGTGGCGGTCGTCTGGTAGAGGACGATCGAACTCATGTCGAAGGCGGCGTTGACCTGGTAGTTCTGGAAGAAGGCCGAGGCCTCGGCCGGGGCGGCTGAGGCCAGCAGCCCCGCCATCGACACCGCCGCGGCGGCGAATAAACCGCCCAGGCGGCTGCGCCCGGGTTGTTGGAAGACACGCATGTGAACGCTCCGAAATCTGCCGTTGGGCGCCTGGCCCAGGGCGCAACTGCCTCGAGTTTGCGGATTTCGACGGCGTCGCGCTCCTCTCGGAATCGAGGAGTTGACGGCCGCGCTTACCGCCCGGCGCCGCTCTTGCTAGGCTGGCCACGGTTCGGAGGGGACCGTTCGATGCTGACCCGCGCGATGCAGTTCGCGTCCGCCGCCCTGTCGGCGCAGACGCCTCAGGCGGCGAGCGAAGGCTTCTTCGCGGCCGTGGCGCCGCTGGGCGCGTCCTATCTCCAGACGCGCCTCTACCGGCGCCCGCCCGCGGCGCTCACCTCCAAGGCGCATTACCAGGCCGGCGGCGTGGTGCTACGCATTGCGCCGGACAGCTGGCGGCCGGGGTCCGCGGCCTTCGACTACGTCTGCTTCGAGAACAATCCGCTGCTCGAGCCGATCCGCGCCGGCATGACCCGCTACCGCTTCAGCGACTTCGCGCCCCATGCGGACGCCGCCTTCGGAACCTATTGGGAGGCGCTGGGCGAGGCGCGGATCGCCGACGCCGTCTGCGCCACGTCCTACGGTCGCCACCGGGCCATCGCCTCGCTGCACCTGGGTTTCCAGGACCGCGACCTGTCGCCCGAGGACGTGCTGGGCCTGCAGCTCGCCGGCCTGATGCTCACCGAGCGGCTGATCTCGTTCGCGGCGCCCGAGCCGGACGAGGCCGAGGTGCGGCTGACGCCCCGCGAGCGCAACGTCCTGGGCTGGATCGCCGAGGGCAAGTCCGACTGGGAGATCTCGGTGATCCTGGGCGTCTCCGAGACCACGGTGCGGTCCCACGCCGACAGCGCCCGGCGCAAGCTGGGCGCCGTCACCCGCGCCCACGCCATCGCCCGCCTGGCCGCGGCGCGGATGATCTAGCTTCCCAGCCTGCGGCCGCCGACTCAGGACCTGGCTTGGGGTCGTGCGTCACACGAAAATCTTCGCCCAAGCTCTTATCCCGGATGAGAAACTCGCAGCTGATGCGAGGACTTCGCAGCCAAGGTGAAGGTCGTGGACGCCGGCGAAACGCCGCCTAGTTTCCCCCGCCGATCGCCCATTCGGGGCGGGCTGTTCTGGAGGGGACAATCGTGAGACATCGCATTCTGATCGCGGCGCTGGCGTCCGCGGGCCTGATGGCCTGCGCGGGCGAGGCGGCGGCCGACGGCTTCATCATCACCTTTACCGGCCACGTCGAATTCGGCCAGGACGACACCAACGTCTTCGGCCTGGGGTCCGGCGCGAACCTCGACGGGCTGGCGGTCACCCAGACCTTCGTCGTCGACTACGCCAAGGGCAGCCCGCACGATCTTTCCGGCGGTCCGTACACCCGCGACTACATCGGCGATCAGGACTTCGTCCGCTCGACCACAACCATCAACGGCGTCGCCGCCTACACGGGCGCGCAGGGCGGCATCGACGACCGGACCAACTATTGGCTGGACCCGGCCCACGCCGGCAATCCCGCCTACAAGTCGGGCTTCGGGGAGTTCGCCGGCGACGAGGCCTTCGTGAACTCCGTCGATCCGGTCAGCGGCGACCAGATGCTCGAAACCTGGGATATCTTCGCCGGCGGCTATGGGCAGAACTTCAACTACCACCCGGACCTCGGCGTCGGCCCGCCGATCTTCACGGCCGCCGACAACCTCGACTTCTTCGGCGCCTTCACCATCTCCCACGAGCTGTTCGACAACACCAAGGGCGTCGCCGTCTACGACTATCAGACCACGGGCAATTGGACGGCCGACAGCGTCACCATCACCACCTTCGAAAGCGGCGGCGTGCCCGAGCCGGCGGCTTGGGCGCTGATGATCCTGGGCTTCGGGGCTTCCGGCGCGGCGCTTCGCCGGCGGCGTTCGGCGGCGATCGTGGCGTAGGAGGCCCGGACGGCGTGGACGCGGGGCGCGTCTACGCCGCCAGCTTGTGCCGCTTCTCCAGGTTCCAGTCATGGAGGATGCGGTTGATGATGAAGGGCGGGGTCCAGGCGAACTCGCCGCCGTCGTCGATCTCGTCGCTCAGGAACAGGGGCGTGAAGACCTTGTAGTTCTGCTCGATGATCGCCTCGCAATAGGAGCGCAGCAGGATCGGGTCCGACAGGTGGCGGCCGATGCCGTCGTCCTTGTCGGTCCGCGGCACGGCGCCCACCGGCAGCCAGATCATCGGATAGGGCTGGTTGTCGACCACGCCGCGCAGCTTCTGCGCGCCGGAGAAGTGCAGCGGCAGCGGCTCGTCCTCGGCGGTCATGCTGGTCGACAGCAGGAACGCCAGGTCGGCCGACAGCACCATGCGCCGGGGCGTCGCCCAGGACGACAGGCGGAAGCCGGTGTCGATCGAGGGGCCGACGAAGTCGCGCACGATGTCCTCGCGGCCCTTGCCCGCGTACCACTGGTCGCGCATCTCGGCCTGCAGGAGGACCGGGTCGTCCTCGCAGTCCGAGCGGAACTCGGCGCCGCCGCGGCGGAAGAACACTTCGCAGTTGGGCGCCGGGAACAGGCCGATCCAGGCGCGGGACTTCACGTCCAGGTCCTCGGTCAGGGTCGCCAGGTCGCAGCGATAGGCCGACAGCGCCGCCAGCCAGATGTGGATCGCCTCCACCGCCTGGGTGCGGGTCGCCAGCTCGCAGACGTAGAGCAGCTCGTCGCCGTTGGTCTTCCACAGCTCCGGCGTCGGGATGACCGCGTTGCTGCGCTGGCGGAAGGCCCGATGCTGGGCGTGCACGATCTGGTCGAAGTCGCGGTAGAAGTTCAGCATCGCCGGCAGCCATTCCTGGCGCGACTGCTTGAAGGCGGTGGAGCCCACGAGGTCGACGCTCAGGAACAGACGCAGCCGGGGCTTCAAGCCCTCCGGCAGGTCCGCTGGAAACGCCGTCCTCTCGTGCAACGACACCACACCATCTCTCTTCTGAGCCCGCGACCCGTCGTTCAAGGGGGGGCCGCGCGGGATCAGGAAGTCTCCGCCCAGGCCTGTAAAAAACCCGCGCGCATCCGTCCTCGATAGACCCTCGTATAGAGGCGATGGTCTTCGGCGGAGTTAAGACGTCTGGTTAAAAACCTTTGACCATAAAAACCCGGCTCAGCGGCCGCCAAAGGGCGACGACGATCAGTCCCGCCGAGAGGGCTGCGACCGAGTGAAGCAACCAGTAGTTGGGCGCACTCATCCTCTCGTAGAACTGCCCGACCCAGCCGACCAGCAGCGAGCCGGCGAACACCGACAGGAAGTAAACGCCGATCATCAGGGCGTTGATGGCCGGCGGGGCCACACGGCTGAACAGCGCCATGCCCACCGGGTAGACGAACAGATAGCCGCTCTGGACCAGCAGGTGGAAGCCCAGCACCCAGGCCAGAGGGACCTTGCCGTCCCCGGCGATCCCGCACGCCAGCGCCAGCAGGCCATAGGCGGCCGCGGCCAGGCCGCAGCCCATCGCCATCTTGCCCAGGGCCGAGGGCTCCCGCCCGAGCTGCGCCTGGGCGCTCCAGAGCCGCACCAGCACCGGCGCCAGGCCGATGCCGACGATGGCGCTCGCCGACTGCAGCCAGGTCACCGGCAGGGTGAAGGCGCCGATCCGCCGTTCCAGGTGGCTTCTGGCCCAGACCATATAGGCGTTCAGCACATCGCCGTTGGCGATCCAGAACAGGGCGACCACCACCAGGATGACGCCCATGCCGGCCAGCACCGGCAGGTCCGCCCGCGTCAGCCGTGCGGTTTCCCGTCGCCGCGCGTCGCGCCGCGGCAGGGTGTCCGGCGGCATCCGCCGATAGCCGGCGAGGTAGATCGCCAGCGAGACCAGCATGCCGACGCCGGCCGCGCCGAAGCCCCAGTGCCAGCCCACCGTCTCGCCCAGAGTCCCGCAGACCAGGGGCGCGGTGAACACGCCAACGTTGGCGGCCATGTAGAACAGCTGGAAGGCGTCGGTCCGCCGCCGGTCCCCGCTGGCGTAGAGGTTGCCCACCTGGGCCGAGATGTTGCCCTTCAGCAGGCCGCAGCCGCCGATCAGCAGCACCAGGGCCAGCAGGAACGGCCCTTCGAACGCCATCAGGAAGTGGCCCAGGGCCATCATCGCGCCGCCCAGCAGCACCGCCCGCTTCTGGCCCAGCCACTGATCCCCGGCCAGGCCGCCCAGCATCGGCGTCGCCGAGCAAAGGCCGGCGTAGAGCCCGAACACCTCCGAGGCCATCTGCTGGGGGCTCATCGGCCCGAACACCCGTTCCAGGCCCACGCGGAAGGCCGCGAAGCCCGCCACATGCTCCACATGCCCCGGATGCAGCAGCTGGTTCGTCATGTAGAGCACCAGCAGCGCCTGCATGCCGTAGAAGGAGAACCGCTCGAAGGCCTCCATGGCCGCCAGGTAGCTCAGGCCGACGGGCTGGCCCAGGAACGCGCGCTCGCCGAGGCGCGGGGCAGGGGGTTCGAGGGCGTCGGTGGCTATCGCCATGCGGCGGGACTTTCCGCGGCCAGCGGCCCGGCGGCAAGAGCCGGGCTCACCGGGCGGCGGCGCGCTGGTAGAGCGACAGCATCTGGCCCCTGTAGGCCAAGCTCCAGGGGCCGCCGGGCGGGGTTTCGGGGCCCGCGACGATGGCCGCGCCGGCGCTCGCCAGCTCGCCGGGCGGCGCCTGGTCCGGCGGGCCCAGCACCACGTGCGGCCGAGCGTCCAGCGTCAGGAAAGCCAGGTGGGTCTGGTTGGCGTTGGGCGACAGGAACACCAGGTCGCCGACCGGCAGCAGCCGCGGGCGAATGGCCTCGATGTCGTGCTCGAACGCCAGGCGCCGGGTGACCAGGGGCCCCATCCACACCCCGTCGAGCCAGGTGGAAAGGCCGCCCAGGACCAGGATCAGGGCCAGACCCACGAAGGCCGGCTTCAGCCGCGCCGCATAGCCCGCGCCCGCAAGCAGCACCGCAAGGATGGAGAGCGCCCGCAGCGGCAGCGCGAAATTCAGAGGGGCCCGCACCGGGTCGGCCTGGAAGAAGGCGGTCAGCTCGCTGGCGTCCCAGGGGAACAACACGATGCCGGCCCGGAAGCCGACCAGCAGGCTCGCGAGGCCCAGGAAGGTGACTACCGCACAGGCCGCCGCGGTGCGCCCGCCCAGGCCGCGGGCCAGCGCCGGCGCCGCCGTCACCCACACCATGGGAATGAAGAACTCGAAGTAGCGGCCCCAGATCCTCAGGGTCTCGCCCGGTGCGATCGCGACCTTCATCGTGAAGACCCCGACCATGGCGATGGTGGCCGCCAGCGAACCCAGCACCAGCAGGAAGGCCAGGTCGCCGCCCTCCGCGTCGAAGCCGCCGCCGTTGGTTCGCGCCGCCGCCCGCCAGCGTCGCCAGAGGTCGGCCAGGCCGATCACCGCCGGCGCCCCGGCCAGCAGGGCGCTGGCGGAGACCATGGTCAGCACCCCCAGGCCCGCCAGCGCCGCGGCGCCCTTCGGCGGCGTGACCGCCATGGTCGCGCTGTAGGTCGGGCTGATGAAGAAGCGCCAGGGCTGGGCGATCGGCTCGTCGGCCTGCCACTGGATCAGGTTGCCGACCAGGAAGAAGGCCACGGCGAAGAAAACCAGTCGCACCGGCAGCCGCAGCCAGTCGGACGCCTCGCGCGTCAGGATGGCGTCCACAACGCCCACCGCCAGCAGCGCGCCCAGCTCCGCCACCCCGTTGGGCTTCACCAGCACCAGCGCCGCGCCCAGCGCGCCCGCCAGGGTCGCGTGGATCAGAGGCCGGCTGCGCCACCATCGCCGGGTGACCAGGACGAAGGCCGCGAACACACCCACGAACAGCCCCTCGGCCAGGTTCGAGGCGGCGAAGCGGTAGTAGGGAAACCCGATCGCCAGCAGCAGCAGCGCCAGGCCCAGTTCGCCCGGCACGGGCACGGGGGTTCGCTTCACGCTCGCCCACCACAGCGCCAGCAGGCCGATCAGATAGGCCGCCAGGTTCGCGATCCGGTCGCCGATCACCACCGGCAGGCCGGCGGCGAACACCGCGCGGATGACGCTGAGGTGCACCCCGTTGTTCGCCGAGGCGACGTAAGGGTTCCGCGCCACCACCTCGTCCGGATAGAGGGCGTGCAGCAGGTAGGTCACCTCGTCGGCCGCGAACAGCGGCAGGGGCACGCTCAGCCTTTGGGCGTAGAAGCCCAGGATCGCCAGCACGCCCAGGGCCGCCACGCCCAGGAAGACGGCCGGCCCGATCCGCCGCGCGAGGCCGCCTTGGCTCATGCGCCCGCGCCCTTCAGATGGGCCAGCACGAACTCGACGCCGCGCACGGCGCTGTCGCCATAGGTCAGGCCCAGGATGGTGGTGTGCGAGGCGCCCTTGACCGCCTCGAAGGTCCCGAACTTCGCCGCCTTCTCCGGCGCCCGGCGCGCGTCGCCGCCGAAGTCGCCTTCGCCTCGGTCCACGACGATCACCGAGACCGGCCAGTCGGGATTGTAGGGCGCGACGGCGGCGGCCTCGCGCGCGCTGCGCTCCCAGTTGCCCACCTCCTCGGCGGCGGTGCGGGCGTGGCGGCCGCTGACATAGGCGTGGCGCTTTTCGGCCGACCCCTGCGGCGGCAGGCCGATCCGGTCGCCCGCCGCCCAATAGAGGGGCAGGGTGGTCCCGATGGTCGCCGAAACCGCCGCCACCTTCGAGATGTTGTCGAACGCGCCGATGAACGACTTGGTGCGCGGGTTGTCGACCTGCTCCGGCGTCGTGGCCTCGATCAGCACCAGGCCGGCCACCTGCTCGGGGTGGCGTCCGGCGTAGAGCCGCACATAGAGCCCGGCCATGGAGTGGCCCATCAGGATGAACGGGCCCTTCTCGCCGGAGGCGGCGATCAGCTTTTCCAGGTCGTCGACGATGGTGGCGGCGTCGCGCGGCTTGGGGCCGGGATCCGACCAGCCCATGCCGGCCCGGTCGTAGGCGCAGGACCGCAGGCCCTTCTCCGCCAGCTTCTGCTGGATCGCCGCGAAGTCCGCCGCCAGGCCGAAGGCGCCGGGCTCCATCCAGACGGTGGGCTTGTCTCCCGCCGGCGGCCCGGCGCAGACCAGCCGCATCTTCCGGCCCCCGCCGATATCGATGAACAGGCCGGACGGCTTAAACGGCCCGGCTGTGGCGACCATCGCCCAGCCGGCCCCGATCCACACCGCCACGACGAGCAAAAGTCCGATCAGCATCCGGGAGAGAATCCTCGCCATGGGCGGAGCTAAGGCCGCCTTGGCGACGCCTGCAACCGCCAAGCTTCCGCCGCGTCTTCCGAAGCGCCGCGAACGGCGCTAATCAGCGCGCCAGGAGCCTCCCACACATGAACACCGAACAGGTCCTCGACGAGTTTCGCGGCGCCGGCGCCCTGCGCCAGGGCCATTTCATCCTGGCCTCCGGCCGCCACAGCCCGATGTTCCTGCAGAAGAACCTGGTCTTCCAGTTCCCGGAACGGACCGAGCGTCTGTGCCGAGCCCTGGCGGAGAAGATTGTGGCGCAGGTGGGAAAACCCGATGTGATCGTCGCCCCCGCGGTCGGCGCGATCATCCCCGGCTATGAGGTGGCGCGCGCTCTCGGGGCGCCCTCGATCTACGTCGAGCGCGAGGACGGCAAGTTCCGCCTGCGCCGCGCCTTCAAGATCGCGCCGGGGGCCAAGGTCGTGGTGGTCGAGGACGTGATCACCACCGGCGGCTCGTTCCGCGAGGCGGTCGAGCCGATCCAGGAGGCGGGCGGCGAAGTCCTTTGCTGCGCCTGCATCGTCGACCGCTCCGGCGGCAAGGCCGACGTGGGCTGGCCCCTGGTGGCGCTCGCCACCATCGACGTCCCGTCCTACGCCCCCGACGAGATCCCGCCCGAGCTGGCCGCCATCCCCGCCGAGGAGCCGGGCAGCAAGCGGCTGAAGGGCTGACCCAAATGTCATCCCGGTTTCGCGGCACGCGAAGACCGGGACCCATAAGCGCCGCGCCGCCGGAAACCCGGTTGCGTCGCCGCCTTGCGAACCCATCTGCATTGGAGTCTATGGGTCCCGGACAAGCGCTGGCGCGCTTTCCGGGATGACAGCGTGAGGGGACGTTGCGGATGTCCAAATTGCGCCTCGGCGTGAACATCGACCACGTGGCCACCGTGCGCAACGCGCGCGGCGAGGGCTATCCGGACCCCGTGCGCGCCGCCGAGATGGCGCTGGCCGCCGGCGCCGACGGCGTCACCGCCCACCTGCGCGAGGACCGCCGCCACATCTCCGACGCCGACATCGACGCGCTCGCCGTCATCTGCCGCCGCCGCGGTCGGCCGCTGAACTTCGAGATGGCCGTCACCGCTGAGATGGAAGCCATCGCGCTCGCCCACAAGCCGCACGCCGCCTGCCTGGTCCCCGAGCGGCGCGAGGAAGTGACCACCGAGGGCGGCCTCGACGTCGCCGGCGGCCACAACCGCATCGCGCCCGTCGTCCAGCGCCTGGCCGACGCCGGCATCCGCGTCTCCTGCTTCATCGACGCCGATCTGACCCAGGTCGCCGCCTCCAGGGCCGCCGGCGCGGCGGTGGTCGAGCTGCACACCGGCGCCTACTGCCAGGCGGTGCGCGAGCGCTCGCCGGAGGCCACCCACCTGCTGGAGAACCTCAAGGCCGCGGCGTCGGAGGCCCATCGCCTGGGCCTGGAGGTCCACGCCGGCCACGGCATCGACTACGAGACCGTCAAGGCCGTCGCCGCCATCCCGGAGGTCATGGAGCTCAACATCGGCCACTTCCTGATCGGCGAGGCGATCTTCATCGGCCTGGGCCCCGCCATCCAGCGGATGCGCGCCCTGATGGATGAAGCGAGAGCGCCCGCGAATTCCGCTCCGGAATTCGCGAAATCCTATTCAAAGTGACCGGCATTTCGGTCGAAATGCCGGGAGGGGCGGCGTGATCCTCGGCATCGGTTCCGACCTCTCGGACATCCGCCGCATCGACAACAGCCTGAACCGCTTCGGCGAGCGGTTCACCAACCGCGTCTACACCGAGATCGAACGCGCCCGTTCCGAGCGCAAGAACGACCGCGCCGCCTCCTACGCCAAGCGCTTCGCGGCCAAGGAGGCCTGCGCCAAGGCGCTGGGCACCGGCATCCGCCGCGGCGTCTTCTGGCGCGACATGGGCGTGGTCAACCTGCGCTCGGGCCAGCCGACCATGGCGCTCACCGGCGGCGCCGCGGCGCGTCTCGCCGAAATGACCCCGCCCGGGATGAAGGCGGTGATCCACCTCAGCCTCACCGACGACCACCCCTACGCCCAGGCCTTCGTGATCATCGAGGCCGTGCCGGCCTAGGACCGGACCGCCCTTCAGCGCTTTGTCCGGACACGATCCTTGGGGCACGGAACTTGCTCGCGGAGACGGCAGCGCGTAACCAACGCCCCGTCCGGAGCCGACCGGGCCCACCTTCAAGGACCGTCCATGAGCGACAGCACCACGCCCGCCGCGCCCCAAGAAAAATCCGGCGCGATGGCCGAGATCGTCGAGATCGTGAAGACGGTCGTCTACGCCCTGCTGATCGCGCTGTTCCTGCGGGTGATCTTCTTCCAGCCCTACACCATTCCCTCGGCCTCGATGGAGCCCAACCTCTACGAGGGCGACTACATCATCGTGTCCAAGTGGACCTATGGCTGGTCGAAGTTCTCGATCCCCTTCGCGCCGCCGGTGATGAAGGGCCGCCTGTTCGAGCACAAGGCCAACCGCGGCGACATCGTCGTCTTCGCCCTGCCGCATGACCCGCACGTCGACTACATCAAGCGCGTGATCGGCGTGCCCGGCGACCGGATCCAGATGAAGCACGGCCTGCTGTTCCTGAACGGCGTGCAGGTGCCGCGCGTCAACAAGGGCACGTTCCGCGAGGACAGCGGCTACGGCTTCATGCACGACGTCACCCGCTATCAGGAGACGATCGGCGGCAAGACCTTCATGACCAACGACTTCGGCCCCAACGGCGACCTGGACGACACCCAGGAGTTCCTGGTGCCCGAGGGCCACTACTTCATGATGGGCGACAACCGCGACAACTCCTCCGACAGCCGCGTGGCGCCCGAGAACGGCGGCGTGGGCTTCGTCCCGGCCGAGAACCTCGAGGGCAAGGCGCAGATCATCCTGCTGAGCTGGTCCAAGGGCGCCTCGATCTTCAAGCCGTGGACCTGGATCCTGAACCTGCAGCCGAGCCGGTTCTTCACCCTCCTCCACTAAGCCTTGGCGTCGCCAGTCTTTCTCCCTTCCTCCTCGAAGGAGGAAGGGTTGGGGATGGTGGTGTGCGCTGGGCGTTGAGACGCGAGCGCTATTGGGCGCCGCCACCCAACGATGCTAGCTGCTTCGTCACGGTGGTCGCACCACCACCCAACCCTCCTCCATCGAGGAGGAGGGCTTTTCAGTTTTGACGTCCTGAGGTCACACGAAATCCCGAATGAACGTTCGCGTCGCCGCCATTGCTGAGCTTGAACGCCGCATCGGTCACAGCTTCACCGACCGCGACCTGCTGGAGCGCGCCCTGACCCACGCCAGCGTCGGCGACGGCGCCAAGGCCGTGCGCCACAACGAGCGGCTGGAGTTCCTGGGCGACAGGGTCCTCAATCTGTGCGCGGCCGAGCGGCTGATGGCGCTCGACCCCGACGCGCGGGAAGGGGAGATGTCGCGGCGCATGGCGAGCCTGGTGAACTACCACGCCTGCTCGCGCGCGGCCCGCGCCTGCGGCCTGCCGGAGGCCCTGCGCCTGTCGCCCAGCGCCAGCAAGGTGGGCGCCCGCGACAGCGACGCCGTGCTGGGCGACGCCTGCGAGGCCCTGATCGCGGCGCTCTATATCGACGGCGGCCTCGACACGGCCCGGGCCTTCTTCCTGAAGTTCTGGGAGCACGAGTTCGCCCGCGTGGACGAGCCGCGCGCCAAGGACCCCAAGACCCAACTCCAGGAATGGGCCCAGGGCCGCGGCCTCGCGCTGCCGGCCTACGAGCTGGTCGCCCGCACCGGCCCCGACCACGCGCCCACCTTCACCGTCAAGGTCAGCGTCCAGGGCTTCGAGCCGGAAGACGGTCAGGGCCGCTCGCGTCAGGACGCCGAGAAAGCCGCCGCCCTCGAAATGCTGTTGAAGCGCGAGGGCGCCGACGGCCACATCCCGCAACCTTCGGACACCCGACTATGACCACCAAAGCGGGTTTCGCCGCCATCATCGGCGCGCCCAACGCCGGCAAGTCGACACTTACCAACCGCCTGGTGGGCGCCAAGGTCTCGATCGTCACCCAGAAGGTACAGACCACCCGCTTCCCGGTGCGCGGCGTCGCCATGGAAGGCGAGGCGCAGATCGTGCTGGTCGACACGCCCGGGATCTTCTCGCCGCGTCGCCGGCTGGACCGCGCCATGGTCCGCGCCGCCTGGGGCGGCGCCGAGGACGCCGACGTCATCGTCCATCTGGTCGACGTCCAGGCCGAGCTCGCGGCCGAAAGCGACAAGGCCAAGCCCGCCGACCGCAAGGCGGTCATCGACGCCGAAGCCATCGTCGAGGGCCTGAAGGCCGCCGGCAAACAGGCGATCCTGGTCCTCAACAAGATCGACGGGGTGAAGCGCGAGAACCTGCTCGGCCTGTCGAAAAGGTTCTTCGATACAGGCGTCTATTCGGAAGTCTTCATGATCTCCGCCGCCGACGGCTCCGGCGTCGACGACCTCAAGAGGCACCTCGCCGAGCTGATGCGCGAGGGCCCATGGTTCTACCCGGCCGAACAGACCGCCGACATCCCCGCGCGCCTGCTGGCCGCCGAGATCACCCGCGAGAAGCTCTACCTGCGCGTCCACGAGGAACTGCCCTATTCGGCGGCCGTCGAGACCACGGCCTTCGAAGAGCGCAAGGACGGCTCGGCCCGCATCGAGCAGACCATCTATGTCGAGCGCGAGAGCCAGCGCCCGATCATCCTCGGCAAGGGCGGCCAGACGCTCAAGTGGATCGGCCAGAAGGCCCGCGAGGAGCTGGAGGACCTGCTCGACCGCAAGGTCCACCTGTTCCTGACCGTCAAGGTCGACGAACGCTGGGCCGACAAGCGCGAGTTCTACGGCGACGTCGGCCTCGACTACGACGCCTAGGGGTTCGGCTCCGGGTACTTGAAGCTGTCCGTGACCTTCGGCTGGGTCGGCAGGACGTTGCGCGGCAGCGGCTTGTCGCTGTCGGCCGCGTCCAGCAGCATGGTCGCCATGATCACCGCCGCCTGGCGCAGGTCGTCCACCCGCACATGGTCGAAGGTGTCCAGGTTCGTGTGGTGGGTCGTCGAGCCGTAGTCCAGCGGGTCCTGGATGAACTGGAACGCCGGCAAGCCCATCTTGACCATGAAGACGTGGTCGGTGCTCCCCGTGGGCTCAGCCACCACCGTGTTGGCCCCCAGGCTCGCGAACGGCGCCAGCCAGTCCTTCAGCACCGGCGTCGCGGCGAAATTGCCCTCGGCATAGATCCCGCGGACCTTCCCGGAGCCGTTGTCCAGGTTGAAATAGCCCTGCAGCTCGTTGAAGCCGGGCAGGGGCGTGATCGGGTACGCGCTGTCGGAGGCGAAGTACGGCCCCAGGCTGGCGTACTTGGGGTCCACCGGCGGGCGATGGGCGAGGTACTGGTCCACATAGGCGTAGGAGCCCAGTAGCCCTTCCTCCTCGCCGGCCCACAGGGCGAACCGGATCGTCCGCTTGGGCTTCACGTGCAAGGCCGAAAGGATCCGCGCGGCCTCCATCACCACCGCCGAGCCCGCGCCGTTGTCGGTCGCCCCGTCCGCCGCCACCCAGCTGTCCAGGTGGGCGCCGGCCATCACATAGCCGGCCTTCGGGTCGCTGCCGGGAATATCGGCCAACACATTGTTGGCCTTGGTGTTGGTGTCGTCGAAGTGGACGTTGGAGTTGATCTCCAGCTTCACCTCGCCGGTCTTCGCCAGCCGGGCCAGGCGGCGGTAGTCCTCGGCGGCGATCTCCACGCTCGGCAGTTTCGGCGTCTGGCCGACCTGATAGCCAGAGCCCTCGCCGTGCACCTTGCCGTCGTCGTCGCGCGACATCGACGCCGAAGCCACGGCGCCTTCCTCCGCCAGGAAGGCGTCCAGCTGGGCGCGGAACAGCCGCCGCTCGGCGCTGCGCTCAGAGCTCTCCGGGTCGTAGTTCGGCTCCTGGTAGCTGTTCATCTTGGAAAGGTCGGCGTCGGTCAGCCGGCGGAAGGCCGGGTTGACCGCGTCGCGTGGCGGCGTCGGCTGCGAGGTCAGCACGATCTTGCCGCGCAGCTTGCCGCGCCACTGGGCGAAGTCCTTCGGGCTGCGCAGCGGGGCCACGATCACCGGCGCGGTGACCGGGCCCGTGGTCGCCGGCGTCCAGGCGATCGGGATGGCGCGCAGCATCACCGGCCGCGGCGTCACCATGCGCACGCTGGAGGCCTCGATCCACCAGCCGCGCCCGAACTCGAACGGCTGCAGGCGCACGTTCGACAGGCCCCAGCTTTTGAACTGCTGCTGCGTATAGGCCTCGGCCTTGCGCATGGCCGGCGAATTGGTCATCCGCCCGCCGATCTGGTCGGACAGGTATTCCAGCGTCTGGCCGACCTCGCCGTGGTTGAAGCCCTGGTCGGCGATCGCGTTGATCGTCTGCGGCTCGACCCCCGCCGCGCCCGCCGGCGCCGCGCCCAGAACCCACGCCGACACGCCGGCCATCAGAGCCGCGGCCCACCGCATACGAACCATGTTTGCAACCCCGACTGGAATCCTAGGCGCCCACGGGTAGGGCGAAGCGGAGCGCAGGACAAGGTTGGACAATCCTCCCGCCGCGCCCCAATCATGCGCCGGTGCTTCGGGGGGCCTTCGGCGTGAAGATCATCAGGACGTGCGCGGCGATCGCGCTTTCGATGGCGTTGGCCCTTCCGGCGACCGCGGCTGGCGTGAACCCCGCGCCGCCGCGCAAGGCGGGCGAGGGGCTGGGCCCGTTCCACACCCTGATCATCCACGGCGCGATCCTGATCGACGGCACGGGCGCGCCGCCGAACGGCCCCGTGGACATCATCATCCACGACAACATCATCGCCGACATCCGCGAGGCCGCGCGTCCCGGCGCGGTCGGCGCCCCGCCGCGCGCCCTGCCGCCCGCGGACCACGTCATCGACGCCACCGGCCAGTACGTCCTGCCGGGCTTCATCGACATGCACACCCACGGCGGCACGCCCGACAAGGCGCCCGACCTGACCTATGTCTACAAGCTCTGGATGGCGCATGGCGTGACCACCGTCCGCTCCGTGCCCCTGGTGTTCGACGACAACGCCCTGGTCTCCAGCGAGAAGGCCAGGAGCGCGAAGAACGAGATCGTGGCGCCGCGCATCTTCAACTACACGACCCCCTGCTCCAGCTGGAAAGGCGGCCCCTGCAACACGCCCGAGCAGGGCCGCGCCTGGGTCCGCTGGGCGGCCAAGAACAACATCGACGGCATCAAGTTCTTCAACTTCGACCCGCCCGAGGTGATGGCGGCCATGCTGGACGAGGCCAAGAAGGAGCACCTGGGCAGCGTGGCGCACCTCTCCCAGCCGGGCGTCGCGCGGATGAACGCCATCCAGGCCGGCCGCCTCGGCCTGGGCGCCGTCACCCACTACTACGGCCACTTCGAGAGCCTCCTGAAGGGCCACCAGATCCAGTCCTTCCCCAACGACTACAACTACGCCAACGAGGAGGACCGCTTCGGCGAGGCCGCCGCCATCTGGGACCAGACCTATGAGCCCGGCTCCAAGGAGTGGTGGGACTATCTGAAGGAGCAGAAGGCGAACCACGTCGACTTCGACCCGACCTTCACCATCTATTCCGCCGGCCGCGACCTGATGCGGGCCCGGAACGCCGACTGGCACCCGATCTACACCCTGCCGTCGCTGTGGGCCTTCTACCAGCCCAGCCACCAGCACCACGGCTCGTTCTTCTTCGACTGGACCACCGAGCGGGAAGTGACCTGGCGGCGCTTCTACGGCCGCTACATGCAGCTCATCCACGACTACCAGTCGATCGGCGGCCGGGTGACCACCGGTTCCGACAGCGGCTTCATCTACAACCTCTATGGCTTCGGCTACATCCAGGAGCTGGAGCTGTTGCAGGAGGCGGGCCTGACCCCGCTGGAGGTGGTCCGTTCGGCCACGCTGAACGGCGCCATGACCCTCTATGACCCCAAGGGCGAGGCGCCGCCGATGGGCGAGGTCACCCCCGGCAAGCTCGCCGACCTGGTAATCGTGCCGGAGAACCCGCTGGCCAACTTCAAGGTGCTTTACGGCACCGGCCGCCTGAAGCTGGACGAGAAGACCGGCAAGGTCGGGATGAGCGGCGGCGTGCGCTACACGATCAAGGACGGCATCGTCTACGACGCCAAGCAGCTCCTCGCCGACGTCGCCGCCATGGTCGAGGCGCAGCGCAAGGCGGGGATCGGCGCGGGCGCGCCGGCGAACCTGCCCGCGGGAACCCGGCCGGCTGTCGATCCGTAGCCTACCTCCCCCGCGAAGCGGCGGGAGGGGGACCGTCCGCCGAAGAGCGGATGGTGGAGGGGGCGAGCCTCGAGCTCGACGGATCGACTGGCGGCGGCAGGTGCCTCACGCGCCGCTTGCCCCCTCCACCCTCGGCTCTTCCCCCGGCCTTCGCCGGGGTCGGCCGACGGTCCCCCTCCCGCCGTTGCTGCCGCAACGGGGGAGGTAGTACCTAGGCTCTGATGGAATTCGAAGACGACGCCTTCGTGCTCTCCGCCCGCGCCTACGGCGAGGCGGGCGCGATCGTGGAGCTGCTGACCGCCGGGCATGGCAAGTACGCCGCCCATGTGGCTGGGGGCGCCTCGCGCAAGATGAAGCCCTTCCTGCAGGCCGGCGCGCCGGTCGTCGCCCGCTACCGCGCCCGCGTTTCCGACCAGCTGGACTCGGTCAGCCTGGAGCCGCAATGGCAGGGTCCGGCCGCCCTGTTCGACGATCCCCTGGCGCTGGCCGGCCTGGCCGCCGCCGCCGCCGTGGCCGCCGGCGCCCTGCCGGAGCGCGAGCCGCATCCGGGCGCCTACCACGCCTTCGAGGCGCTCTCGGCGGCGCTGGCCGCCACCGACCTCTGGCCCGCCGTCTTCGTCCGCTTCGAGGCGGGTCTGCTGCAGGAGCTGGGCTTCGGCCTCGACCTTTCCAAGTGCGCCGCCACCGGCGTGACCGACGACCTGATCTACGTCAGCCCCAAGAGCGGCCGCGCCGTCTCCCGCGCCGCCGGCGAGCCCTACCGCGACCGCATGCTGCCCCTGCCGCCGTTCCTGCTCTCGGCCCAGTCGCGGCTTCAGCCGGGCGACATCAAGGCCGGCCTCGACCTCACCGCCCATTTCCTCGAGGCCTTCATCTTCAATCCGCTGAACAAGCCCCTGCCGCCGGCGCGCCTGTGGCTGATGGACCGGCTGTCGGACGCGGGGCGCCTCTAGGCTTCGGCCGCGGCCTGCGGCTCCGGCGCGGCGGGGTCCTCCACCCGCATCGTGTCCTTCCAGGGCCGGGCGAACAGCAGGGTCATCGCCGTGCAGGCGAGCAAGCTCAGGCAGGCGTCCACCGCCAGGTTGCCGGCGAGACCGCCGCGCGCATAGCCCAGTCCGTCCAGCATGGGCATGTAGACGATGGGGACCACCACGGCGGCGTTGACCAGGGCGAACTGCGTCGAGGCGATCGGGTTCTTCTTGCCGATCGACAGCAGGATCAGGGCGTAGCTCAGGGCGAAGGCCACGCCCTGGAAGATGTTCTCGCCCACCATGGCGGTGGCGAACAGCAGGGGCGTGCGCGCTGGGATCAGCAGGCTGAGCGTGAAGAACGCGCCCGCCACGCCGGTCCCGATGTAGAGCGCGAGCGGCGGCAGGCGCTTGGCGAGCAGCGGCGCGACCAGGGAGCCGCACACCCCGCCGACCGTGGCGCCGACGCCGCCGATCAGCCCGACGAAGGCCTCCGACGCGTGGAAGTCGCGGCCGATGCCGCTCAGCGTATTGGTCAGCGAGAAGGTGGCGCAGGGGACGGCGAACAGCGCCATCATCCGCCAGATGTGCCGGTCGCGTACGATGCCTGCCAGGTTACGGGCCATGGGGCCAAAGCTGTCCTGGAAGGACAGCGTCGGCAGGGGCTCGTGCGGCACGAAGAGGAACAGCCCGAGCGGCAGAAGGCCGACGGCGCAGATCAAGGCGATCCCGACGTCATAGGGCAGGCCGCGGAGGATCAGGATCGACGCCGCCGCGGAGGCGCCGAAGCCCGCGAAGCTGGCCGCCGAAAGCCAGGCGCCCAGCACGGGCTCCTCGTTGCGGGCGATCAGCTGGGAGAACCAGCCCGCGACCGCCGGCGTGTAGAGGTAGTAGCAGACGTTGGCCGCGAACATCGTCACCGCCAGCACGG
>JAFEDM010000049.1 GCA_018241625.1 Pseudomonadota bacterium
GACATTGAGCAGGCGACGCGGCTGGCGCGCATGATGGTCACCCGGTGGGGTCTGTCGGATGCGCTCGGTACGGTCTCCTACGGCGAGAACCAGGAAGAGGTGTTCCTCGGCCACTCGGTGGCGCGCAACCAGAACGTCTCGGAAGAGACCGCCAAGCTGATCGACCAGGAAGTGAAGCGCCTGGTGAAGGGCGGCGAGGATGAGGCCAAGTGCATCCTGACCACCAAGATCGACGACCTGCACACGCTCGCCAAGGCCCTGCTCGAGTACGAGACCCTGACCGGCGACGAGATCGTCAACGCGCTGAAGGGCGTGCCCCCGGTGCGTGACGAGGCCGACACCAAGCGCCCGACCGGGCCGGCGGTGGCGGTGCCGATCTCGCCGAAGCCCGAGCCGGCGTAAGCCTGGGCTTCAAGCAAGCAAACCGAAGGGGCGGCTCCGGCGACGGGGCCGCCCTTTTCCGTTACAGGTGGCCGCGATGAACGCCCCGCCGCGCCCGGCCGCGACCGCCACGCCCGTCCGCGTGATGGGCGTGGTCAACATGACCCCGGACAGCTTCTCCGACGCCGGCGGGTTCGACAGCCCGGAAGCGGCGCTCGCCCACGCCCTGTGGCTGGCGGCCGAGGGCGCCGACATCCTCGACATCGGTGGGGAGTCGACCCGCCCGGGCGCCCAGCCGGTCACCGAGGCTGAAGAAATCGACCGCGTCATCCCGCTGATCCGCGCGCTCCGCGCCGAAAGCCCGATCCCGATCTCGGTCGACACCATGAAGCCCGGCGTGGCCCGCGCCGCCATCGCCGCGGGCGCCACGATCTGGAACGACGTCACCGCCCTGCGTCACGCCCCGGATAGCCTGGCCACCGCCGCCGAGCTGGGTTGCGAGGTCGTCCTGATGCACATGCAGGGCGAGCCCGGGACCATGCAGGCCGAGCCGCGCTACGGCGACGTGGTGGCCGAGGTCGCGGAATTCCTGGCCCGCCGCGGCGAGACCGCCATCGCCGCCGGCGTCGCGCCGGAGAAGATCTGGCTCGACCCCGGCATCGGCTTCGGCAAGCACATGATCCGCCACAACCTGCCGCTGCTGAAGCATCTCGACCGCATCGTGGCCCTGGGTTTCCCGGTGCTGCTGGGCGTCAGCCGCAAGAGCTTCATCGGGGCCGTCTCCGACGGGCCGGTTCCGGCGGACGAGCGGCTGGGCGGCTCCATCGCCGGCGCGCTGGCCGGCGCGGCGGCCGGCGTCGCGGCGGTGCGCGTCCACGACGTGCGCGAGACCGTCCAGGCGCTGCGTGTCTGGCAGGCGATCGCGGCCGCCGGCTAGCCCCGCATCCGCTTGAACATCAGCCCGAACCCGCCGCTCTGGCCGGTCTGCAGCAGGCTGGAGCGGAACAGGCGGCTGATCAGCACCAGCTCCACCACCACGAAGACGCCCAGCAGCACGCCGGAGCCCATGATCTCCCAGGCTGGCACGCCGCCGCCCAGCCGGGCCATCATGGCGAAGGGGGCGTAGATCGGGATCCAGGACAGGATGCGCGGCAAGGGCCCGTCGGGGTTCAACAGGATCGACTGGGCGATGAGAATGAAGGGGATGGTGATTCCCAGGATCAGCGGGGTCAGATAGGCCTGGGCGTCGCGCATGGAATCGCTCATCGCGCCCACCGCCAGGAACATCACCGAGATCGCCACATAGCCGGCGAGGAAATAGTAGAGCAGGGCGGCGATCACCCCGGGCGAGCTCACCGAGACCATCGCCGGGCGCAGAAAGTCGGCCACGACGCCCTGGACGGAAAAGGCCGCGCCGACCGCGAAGACGATCCAGGCGCCCATCATCACCAGGCCCACGGCCAGCACCCCGATCAGCTTGCCGAACAGCAGGTCGTCCGGGGTGATGCAGGCCAGCACCGATTCCAGCAGCTTGTTCGACCGCTCCTCGATCAGCCCCTGCAGCATCCAGGACCCGGAGGTCATGACCCCCAGCAGCAGCAGGTAGGCCATGGCCAGCGGCAGCACCGAGTGCATCATCACCCGCTCGCGGCTGCCGCCCTCCGGCGGCGTCTGGATCGCGATCGGCGCGCGCACGCCCTGGACCCGGGCCAGGGCGGCGGTGTCGATCCCCGACGCCTGCAGCGCCTGGGCCCGCTGGATCGCGGTCAGCTCCTGGCGCACAGCGTCCACCAGCAGCGGGCGCGGCGTCCCGTCGGTGAAAAGCCGCGCGCTGACGCCTGGCGCGCCATAGTCGGCCGGGATGTAGACGCCGAGGCCGATCTTGCGCGGGCCGACCGGCGTGGCGATGTCGTGCTTCAACACCGGCGCCAGCGAGGCGCCGAAGGCCTCGGGACCCCGGTCGGTGATCAGGCCCTGGGGCGGCGGCACGGGGATCACCCCGGGCTTCGGCGGCTTGAAGTCCGTCGCGCCCGCGGGTTTCAGCTTCGCGAGCTGCGCCCGGGCGGCCTTCAGCCCGCCGGCCGCCTCATAGGCCGCCACATCGGCGGGGGTGAACAGGCGCGGGCCCTCGGCCCAGACGGCGCCCGGGCCGGGGTTGATCTTCCACTTCTCGGCATAGGCGGCGAGGTCGCCCAGCTCCTCCTGGTCGCGGTCGAAGACGAAGCGTTGCTGGATGGCGCCCTGGTAGCGGCCGCTCTGGTCGACCACCACCACGGCGACGCCGGCCGGCGGCTGGATCAGCCGGGTGGAGACCTGGCTGATGACGATGGCGGCCGGCATCAGGAGCACGGTCAGCCAGAAGCTGCGGGTGCGGATGATCTGGCGGAATTCGCGCAGGGCGACGAGCAGCTTGGCGTTCATGCCGCCACCTCCGCGACGGGGGCCGAGGTGTCCGGCGCCTCGCCCACCAGGTGCAGGAAGACGTCGTGCAGGCTGGCGCGATGGATGTCGAAGCGGCGCAGGGCGAAGCCGCGCGTGGTGCAGGCCTCCAGCAGGGCGCCGGCGTCGCCGCCTGGCGCCAGCGCGATCGCCCAATCGGTCCAGCCGTCTCGGGCCGGGCCGCCCTTGCCGGCGCCGAGGGGCTCGGCGCTCTGCACGCCGAGCAGGCTCCGCGGATCGTCGCGGGCGGTCAGCGTCAGCCGGGTCGGCAGCTGGGCGCGGGCCTCGTCCTGGTCGCCCTGGAACACCTTGCGCCCCTTGGCCAGCAGCAGCAGCCGGTCGCACAGCCGCTCGGCGTGCTGCATGACGTGGGTGGAGAAGATGATGGTCCCGCCGTCCCGGGCGCGTTCCAGCACCACCTCCTCCAGCACCGCCTGGTTCACCGGGTCGAGGCCGGAGAACGGCTCGTCCAGGATGATCAGCCGCGGCGAGGTCACCAGGGCCGCGGCCAGCTGGACCTTCTGGGCCATGCCCTTCGACAGTTGCTCGACCTTGCGGTCGGAGAATTCCGCCAGGCCGAAGCGGCCGAGCAGCCGGCGCGCCGAGCCCTCGGCGTCATGGCGGGTCATGCCCTTCAGCTGGCCGAAGTAGATGACGGTCTCCAGCACGGTCATCTGGCGGTAGAGGCCGCGTTCCTCGGGCAGGAAGCCGACCTCGCCGCCGCCCCTTTGGCCGGGCGGTCGTCCCAATACCTCCAGCGTCCCGCTGGTCGGCCGCAGGATATCCAGCGCCATGCGAAGCGTGGTGGTCTTGCCCGCGCCATTGGCGCCCAGGAAGCCGAAGATCCCGCCCTCGGGGACCTCGAAGCTCAGGTCGTCGACCGCCGTGAAGGCGTCGAACTTCTTGGTCACCCGATCGAGCGCCAGGACCGCCATCGCGCTTCCCCCTTGAGGCGCGAGCACTCAACCGCAAATCGTCAGAGCGGTCGAGGTGGTCTCTCCATCCTTGGAGGTTGGTGATTGGCGTTCCCTCCTCCTCGATGGAGGAGGGACAGGGTGGTGGTGTGGCCACTGCGGTGACGGCGTGGCTCAGCGGGGCCGGCGGCGGTTGGCGTATTCGCGCGCGCCTCCCAGCGCACACCACCATGCCCAGCCCTTCCTCCATCGAGGCGGAAGGGGGCTTGAGAATTCACCGAGGCTTCAGGCGCTCGGCAGCTCCTCATACAGCCCGCGGTTCTCCCGCTCGCGCCCGGCGTCCCAGGCGGTGGCGATCCCGTCGATCGCGGCGGCCAGGCCCTCCATGTGGGTGTGCCAGCCGGCGGCCGCGTCCTTCAGCGGCGCCGCCGTGAGGCCGCTCTGGGTCAAGGTCAGTCGGCAGCCGTCGCCGTCCGGCGCCAGGGTCCAGCGCACGACCGAGTCCGGATGCTCGGGCGCGGGCCAGGTCCAGGCGAAGACGTTGGGCGGATCGAGTTCGGTGATCACGCCCTCCATCCGGTGGTCGTGCGTCGGCCAGTAGAGCGAGAAGCGGCCGCCGACCCGCAGGTCGATCTCCGCCTGCGCCAGCCAGTCGGCCAGGCGGGCCGGCGTGGTGAGCGCCGCCCAGACCTTCTCCACCGGCCGCGCGAAGCGGCGCACGAAGGTGATCTCGTAGTGATCGCCGACCCGACGGACGTCGCCCGGCCGGTCGTTCAGCAGCACGCTCATGTGGAAAGCGGCGGATAGCGGTCGGCCAGGGCGTTCTCCCGCGCGACCTTGGTCGCCCAGGGCGTGGCGCGACCCTCGATGGCGTCCGGGATCGCCTCCAGGTGGGCGTGCCAGCCGGCGCGGACGCCGCCGTCGCGGGCGCCGTCGAGGCTGAGGCCCGAATGGGTGACGGTGAGCGCGCAGCCCTCACCGCCATTGTCGGAAATTGGCGCCAGGTCGAAGCGCACCAGGGTGTCGCGTTCGCCGATGGTCCAGATCCAGGCCAGGGCATGCGGCGGATCGCAGACGGTGATGGTCATCCCCGCCTGGTGCGCGCCCTTGTTCCAGTTCATCCGGATCGCGCCGCCCACCCGCAGGTCCACCTGGGCTTCGGCCAGCCAGTCGGCCAGCCGTTCCGGCACGGTCAGCGCCGCCCACACCTTTTCGACCGGCTGGCGGTAGCGGCGGTGGAACACGATCTGGCGGGCGTCGCCGTGGGTGGTGACCACGCCGTTGGGGGCGTCGCTCAGCAGGGGGCTCGTCATGGTGCTCATTGCTCTTTCTCCAGGTGCTGTTCGAGGGCGTCGAGGCGGTCGGCCCAGAATTGGCGGAAGGGCTGCAGCCAGGCGTCGAGCTCGGCGAGTTCGCCGGGCTCGAGGCGATAGAGGCGCCGCTGGCCGTCGGGGCGGACGCTGACCAGGCCCGCCTCGCGCAGCAGTTTCAGGTGTTTGGAGACCCCCGGCTGCGAGAGGTCCATGGCCTCCACCAGCTCGCCCGCCGGGCGTTCGCCGGTCCGCAGCAGGTCGAGGATACGGCGGCGGTTGGGCTCGGCGATGGCTTCGAAGGGGCTCATGCGATTTATATGCTTATATAGAAATATAACTGTCAAGCGATATGTATGTGGTCCTCGAATCCGCTAAGCCGAGGCCATGCCCGCCCTCGGCCGAGTCCTGATCATCGCCGGCTCCGACTCCGGCGGCGGCGCGGGGATCCAGGCGGACATCAAGGCGGTGACGGCGCTGGGCGGCTACGCGGCCACGGCGATCACCGCGATCACGGTGCAGAACACCCTGGGCGTCAGCGCCGCTTATCCCGTGCCGCCGGACGTGATTGCCGCCCAGGCCCGGGCCGTGCTCAGCGACATCGGCGCCGACGTGATCAAGACCGGCATGCTGGGTGACGCCGAGGTGGTGGAGCAGGCGGCCCGCCTGCTGGACGACGCTTGCCTGCCCGCCGTGGTCGATCCGGTGATGGTGGCCAAGGGTGGCGCGCGCCTGCTCGCCGTGGACGCGGCCCAGCTGGTCATGCGCCTGCTGGTTCCGCGCGCCGCCGTGCTGACGCCCAATGCGCCGGAGGCGGAGGCCCTGACAGGACTTGCGGTCGCCACCACCGACGACCTGCGTCGCGCCGGCGAGGCTCTGTTGGCCGAGGGCGCCGGCGCGGTGCTGATGAAGGGCGGCCACGTCCCCGGCCCGCGCGTCGTCGATGTGCTGATGACCCCCTATGGCGAAACCCTCTTCGAGGCCGAGCGGATCGAGACCCGCCACACCCACGGCACCGGCTGCACCCTGGCCTCGGCCCTGGCCACCGGCCTCGCCCAGCAGATGTCGGTGGAGGCCGCCGCCGCCCGCGCCTGGGCCTATGTGCAGGAGGCCATTGCCCGCGCGCCGGGGCTGGGCGCGGGGCACGGTCCGCTGGACCACGGCTGGCCGCTTCGGGGCCAAGACTCGCGGGGAAAGGCATGAGCCAGGACCTGGAACAGCGGCTGGAAGCCACCCTGCGCGCCAGTCCCAGCCTGATGACGGTGCTGGAAACAGCCCGCGACCTCGACCTGCCCGACTGGCTGATCTTTTCTGGCGCGATCTACCAGCGGGTGCTGAACCACCTGACCGGGCGCGATCCGGACTACGGCATCAAGGACTACGACCTGGGCTACCACGACGCCTCGGACGTCTCCTACGAGGCCGAGGACGCGGTCATCCGCCGCGTGGCCGCCGCCTTCCAGCCGCCGCTGCGCGACATGGTCGAGGTGCGCAACCAGGCCCGCGTCCACCTCTGGTTCGAGGGCAAGTTCGGCGAGCCCTACGCGCCGCTGCGCGACACCGCCGAGGCCCTGCAACGGTTCGTCAGCCCGCTGTTCTCGGTGGGCGTGCGGCTGGAACCGGACGACCGGCTGACCATCATCGCTCCGTTCGGCCTGGAGGACCTGTTCGCCCTTCGCCTGCGCCCCAACCCCAACCGCATCACCAACGGCTTCGCTCGCACCGCCGCCTCCGCCACCGCCCGCTGGCCGGAGATCAGGGTGATCGAGCGGTGAGATCCTCCTCCCACAAGGGGAGGAAGAAATGGCTAGCCTGAGGGGAAACCCTCTCCAGCAGCCTCGAAGACCGCCGAGGTCCGCCTTCGACCATTGCGGCGCTTCAGGACCGGCGGCGCAACCGCGCCGCAGTCTCCCATTGCGCGCGCGCCTCGAGCACCGTCTCCGTGAAGGCGGGGCCGTAGAGCCGATAGCAGGTGAGGACCACGTCCACGCCGGGCGGCAGTTCAGCGGCGATGCCTTCCAGACCGGGCGTAACGTCTGTCCGCTCGATCAGGCGTCCCTCATCCGAAGTGCAAGGCAAGGGCGGCTCGTCGATGCGTGAAAGATGGGGGCAGACGGAACGCGCCCGCTCCGCGCAGGCGCGATGCATCGGCGGAACGTTGCAGCCGTACTGCTGGGACCCGTCGTGCATGGTCACCAGGCCGCCGGACGCGGTTGGAAAGATGTAGCGATCACCGGGCGCGGTGAGCTCTCCGCACACATGGCATCTGTGGTCGGCCAGGCCCCGCCGCTGGCGGGTGACATGGACCGCGCTGAAGATCGGCTCGCCGACCCCGGGCGCCTGTTTCTGGTCCAGTTCAACCTTGCCCGGAAAGTCGCGGGACGGCTGCAAGCGGAACGCCTGCTCTCCGGTCCAGGCGACCGACCAGGGCGGCTCCATATCGTCTTGCGTCAAACCCGTCTTCACACCGCATCCTAGGTCCGGCGGGGCTGACGATCCACCCATGGGTGACATCGACCCGTCGCGCTTCCGGATCAGGTTCGAATGTAATTAGCCATCTGGCTAATTCCTTCTTGCGAAATCCGCCCGCGCCGCTATCTGCAAGCTCCGCCCTTCGAGGAGCTCTCCATGCGCCAGTGGACCGTCGACGCCTTCGCCACCCAGCCCTTCCGCGGCAACCAGGCCTGCGTGCTGGAGCCGATGGACGCCTGGCCGGCCGACGCCTGGATGCAGGCCCTGGCGGCGGAGAACAATCAGGCCGAGACCGCCTTCCTGCGCCGCACCGCCGACCCGGCCCGCTTCGATCTGCGCTGGTTCACGCCGGCGCTGGAGGTGCCGCTGTGCGGCCACGCCACCCTGGGCTCCGGCCACGTGCTGTTCGCGGAGCTGGGTGTGAACGCCGAGGCCATCACCTTCGAAACCAAGTCCGGCCCGCTGGTCGTGCGGCGCCTTCGTGGAGAGGGAGCGGGCGAGGGCTACGAGATGGACTTCCCGGCCCAGCCGCCGCACCGGGTCGAGACGCCGCCCGGCCTCGCCGAGGCCCTGGGCTTCGAGCCGCAGGAGGTCTGGGCGTCCACCTATCTCGTCGCGGTGCTGAAGGACGAGGCCCAGGTCCACGTCTGCGCGCCGGACCTGGTGAAGCTGGAGGCGGTGTCGTCGGCCGCCACCGGAGGGCGCGGCAATGTCGGGGTCGCGGCCCTGGCCGACGCGGGCAACCCCTACGATGTGGTCGACCGCTTCTTCGCGCCCGGCTCCGGCATTCCGGAGGATCCGGCCACCGGCTCGCTGCACACCATCCTGACGCCGCTGTTCGCCGACAAGCTGGGCCGGCCGCGGGTCAGGTTCCTGCAGGCCTATCCCGGCCGCGGCGGCGACCTGGACTGCGAGGTGCGGGGCGATCGCGTCCTGCTGCGCGGCCAGGCGGTGACGGTGCTGGACGGCCAGTTGCGGGTTTAGAACGCCAGACGCGGCCGGAAAGCGAAACGCCCCGGGACCGCAAGGCCCCGGGGCGCGCCGCCGGCGTTCGGTTCGGCTGCGGATCGCGCCGAGGGTTCAGTGCGGACAGTCGGAGCTTCACGCCGGCGTTGGGCTCGGCTCTGATGCGAGCGAAGCCTTTCCGGAACGCGTGACTAGCGGGTTCGCGCCGACTTGTCCGACGCGGCCGCCGAGGTTCCTGTGGGCGAAACTGTGGAAAACCGCGGTTAGGCGACCTGGGTCGCCGAACCCTGCGCCGGCCGGCCGGCGGCGCCGGTGGCGGCGGCGTTCAGCGCCGCGCTGATCGCCTCGTAGAGCTTGGCGATCTCGATCGGCTTGGCCACGTGGCCGTCCATGCCGGCGGCCATGTATTCGTCCACCTGGTGGGTCAGCGCGTTGGCGGTCAGGGCCACGATCGGCGTGCGCTTGCGGGTGGTGGCGGTCTCGACCCGGCGGATCTCGCGGGCGGCGTCGATGCCGTCCATCACCGGCATCTGGATGTCCATCAGGATCAGGTCGTAGCCGCCGACCTTCCAGGCGTCGACCGCCTGCTTGCCGTCGCCCACGATGTCGATGTCGATGCCCAGGCTCTCCATGACCGCGGCCAGCACCTGCTGGTTGGTCGGATTGTCCTCGGCGGCCAGCAGGCGGATGTTGCGCTCGCCGTCGTCGGCGCCCACCTCGTCCGGCGCGGCGGTGACTTCCTCGCCGCGGCCCAGCGGCACCTCGACGGTGAAGGTCGAGCCTTCGCCCTCGCGGCTTTCGACGTCGATGGAGCCGCCCATCATCTGGGTCAGCTCGCGGCAGATCGCCAGGCCCAGGCCCGTGCCGCCGAAGCGGCGGGTGGCGGAGTTGTCGGCCTGGGTGAACTTCTCGAACAGGGCCGGCAGCTTCTCCGGCGCGATGCCGACGCCCGAGTCCTTGACCACCAGGCGCAGGGCCTCGCCGCTCGGCGCCACCTCGACCCGGCCCTCGACAAGGCCCTGCGGGGTGAACTTGACGGCGTTGGAAAGCAGGTTGCCGACGATCTGGCGCAGGCGGTCGGCGTCGCCGCGCCACCAGCCCTCGGCGTCCGGCGCGATCTCGAAGCGGAAATCCAGCCCCTTGTTCTTGGCCAGCACCTGGAAGGTCTCGGCCGTCGGCGACAGCGTCGGCCCGAGCTCGAAGTTCTCCTTCACCAGGGCCAGCTTGCCGGCCTCGATCTTCGACAGGTCCAGCACGTCGTTCAGCACCGCCAGCAGCAGGCTGCCCGACTGGCGGATGATCCCCAGGCGCTCGCGCTGGACGTCGCCCAGCTCGCCCATGGACATCACCTCGGCCATGGCCAGCACGCCGTTCAGCGGGGTGCGGATCTCGTGGCTCATGTTGGCCAGGAACTGGGTCTTCAGCACATTGGCGGCGTTGGCCGCGTCTCGGGCGCTCTCCAGGTCGCGCATGGCGGCCTTGAGGTCTTCCTCGCGCTCGCCGAGCTTGCCCAGCAGGTGGTTGAAGCTGGAGGTCAGGCCGCGGAACAGCTCGTCCTGCGCCTGCACCTCGATGGGTTCGAA
>JAFEDM010000004.1 GCA_018241625.1 Pseudomonadota bacterium
CGATGCCCAGCTTGTCGCGGCTGTACAGGCACTGGCTGGCGAAGGCCTCGTTCAGCTCCCACAGATCGATGTCGTCGACCTTCAGGCCGTGGCGCTGCAGGAGGCGCGGGATGGCGAACACCGGGCCGATGCCCATTTCGTCGGGCTCGCAGCCGGCGACGGCCCAGCCCTTGAAGACGCCCATGGGCTCCAGGTTGCGGCGGGCCGCCTCCTTGGCCTCCATGATCACCACCGCGGCCGAGCCGTCCGAAAGCTGGCTGGCGTTGCCGGCGGTGATGTACTTGCCCGGGCCCTTCACCGGCTCGAGCTTGGCGAGGCCTTCGGCGGTGGTGTCGGGGCGGTTGCACTCGTCGCGGTTCACCACATAGTCGACGATGGACTCTTCCTTCGTCTCCTTGTTGACCGTCTTCATCTTGGTCTGCATCGGGACGATCTCGTCGGCGAACTTGCCGGCCTGCTGGGCGGCCGCCATGCGCCGCTGGCTCTCCAGCGAGTATTCGTCCTGGTACTCGCGGCTGAGCTTGTAGCGCTCGGCCACGATGTCGGCGGTGTCGATCATGGCCATGAAGATCGCCGGCGCGATCTTGGTCAGCTCCGGATCGAAGTTCTCCTTGCCGGCGCCCATGTTCGGCATCGAGATGCTCTCGACGCCGCCGGCCACCACGACGTCGGCGCCGTCGTTGCGGATGTAGTTGGCGGCCATGCCGATGGTCTGCAGGCCCGACGAGCAGAAGCGGTTCACGGTCACGCCGGAGGTGGTGATCGGCAGGCCGCCCAGCAGGCCCGCCTGGCGCGCCAGGTTGCCGCCGCCGTGGGCCACATTGCCCATGAACACGTCCTCGACGGCCTCCGGCTCGATGCCGGCCTTGGCCACGGCGTGCTTCACCGAGTGGGCGGCGATGGTGACGGTCGGCGTGATGTTGAAACCGCCGCGGCCGGATTTGGCCAGGCCGGTGCGGGCGTACGAGACAATGACGGCTTCACGCATCTGAAAATGATCCTCCCAAAAATTGTCGGGCCCAAATCTGACCTGGCAGGGATGGGCCCCGGTCGCGCCGAGGGCGTCGGGCGCAACCTTTGCATCCCAGGGCGTAAATGGCTAGGGACGGGACATGTCTCGCGGAGCCTCAAGGGGGCGGTTCGCGAGGCGGCACATCCCATCCGTTTCGAGGGTGAACCGCATGGCCGCCACTTCGCGCTTTCGGCCCGTCCCGATCGCGGTCCTGCTCGTCGCCGCGGCGCTGAGCCTGAGCGCCTGCGGCAAGGGCGGCGGGACGCAGCCGGCGCCGGCCCGCGGCGACCAGGCGGTGGCCAAGGTCGACGGGGCGTCCATCTGGGCCTCGGACGTCAAGCGCGAGGCGGTGGCCCAGGGCCTGATCGGCGAGGGCGAGCCGCTGGACGTCTCGTCCGACCTGTTCCGGCGGGTGCTGGACGAGGTGGTGGACCAGCGCCTGCTGGCCGCCGAAGCCGTGAAGCGCAAGCTGGACAAGGACCCCGCCGCCCAGCGCCGCCTGGCCGCCGCCCGCGACCGGGTGCTTGGCGACATGCTGGTGGAAAGCACGGTCGCAGACGCGGTCAACGACAACGCCGTGCGCAGCCTCTACCAGGAGCAGCTGAAGCTCGCGAAACGGTCGGAGGAGATCCACGCCCGCCAGATCGTCACCGCCACCGCGCCCGAGGCCGAGGCGGTGAAGAAGCTGCTGACCTCCGGCGCCGCCTTCGACAGGCTGGCCCTGGAGAAGTCGATCGACCCGGCCACCCGGTTCAACGGCGGCGACCTGGGCTACTTCACCATCGACGTCATGCCCGAGGCCTATGCCGCCGCCCTGAAGGTCGCCAAGCCCGGCCAGATCGTCGGACCCTTCGCCGTCGAGGGAGGCTTCGCCATCCTGAAGGTCGAGGACCGCCGCGAGGAACAGCCCATCGCCCTGGACGCGGCGCGGCCGCAGATCGTGCGCTTCCTGACCTACGACCAGATCCGCGACCTGCTCGAAAAGCTGCGCAGCCACGCCAAGGTCGAGGTGATGGTGAAGTCCGATTCGCCGAGCAAGGCCGTGCCGCCGGCCGACGCGCCCCAGAACGCGGCAAAGACGCCGCCGACCGCGCCGCCGCCGCCCGCCCAACCGGTCAGGAAGTAAGGGACCCCAGACGTGACCAAGAAGCCCACGACGCCGTCCCGTTCCCCCGAGCGCGGGGCCGCCAAGCCCTCCACCGCCAAGTCCTCCAGCAAGGTCCTTGAGGCCGCCGCACGCCCCGTGGAAGCCGCCGCGCACACGATCGAACGGGCGCTCGAGCCGGTCGCCACCGCGATCAAGCGCGCCGCCTCCGGCAAGCCGACCGCCGCCAAGCCCGCGCCGGAGCCGGCCAAGCCGGCGAAGGGCGCCATGCCCGTCTCCCCGCTGGCCGTGCCGTTCCCGCGGATGCCGCCGGTGGCCGGCGTGGAGATGGCGACCGCTCGGGCCGGCTTCTACAAGCACGAACGCGATGACCTGCTGGTCATGCGCTTCCCGGAGGGCGCGAGCTGCGCCGGTGTCTTCACCCGCCATGGCGTCGGCTCGGCCCCGGTGGACTGGTGCAAGCGGCACCTGGAGATGACCAAGGGCGAGGGCGTGCGCGCCCTGGTGGTCAACGCCGGCTGCGCCAACTCCTTCACCGGCCGGCCGGGCGCGGACGCCGTGCGCCGGGTCTGCTCGGCCGCGGGCAAGCGCTTCGACTGCCGCCAGCGCGACGTGATGGTGGCCTCGACCGGCGTCATCGGCGTGCTGCTGGACGACGCCAAGATCGTCCACCGGCTGCCGGACATCGAGCACAAGCTGCACAAGGACGGCTGGGCCGGCGCCGCGGCGGCGATCATGACCACGGACACCTTTCCGAAGGGCGCGACGGCCGTCGCCGACATCGACGGGACCCGGGTGCGGATCAGCGGCGTCTGCAAGGGCTCCGGCATGATCGCGCCGGACATGGCGACCATGCTGGCCTTCGTGGTTACCGACGCGGACATCTCGCCGGCGGCGCTGCAGAACCTGGTCAACCTCTACGTCCGCAACACCTTCAACGCGGTGACGGTGGACGGCGACCGCTCGACCAACGATACCCTGCTGCTGTTCGCCACCGGCAAGTCGGGCGCGCCGCGCATCAGCCGGGCCGGCGACAAACGCCTGGCCGACTTCCGCGAGAAGCTGGAAAAGGTGCTGATGAACCTCGCCCACCAGCTGGTGCGCGACGGCGAGGGCGCGACCAAGTTCATCAAGGTCACCGTCACCGGCGCCGAAAGCCACGCCTCGGCCCGCAAGATCGCCCGCACCATAGCCGAGAGCCCGCTGGTCAAGACGGCCTTCGCCGGCGAGGACGCCAACTGGGGCCGCATCGTCATGGCGGTCGGCCGCGCCGACGAACCGGTGGATCGCGACTCCATGAGCGTGAAGTTCGGTCCCCTGGTCGCCGCCCAGGACGGCCTCGTCTCGCCGACCTACAACGAGGCGAAGATGAGCGCCTACATGAAGAAGCCGGAGTTGGAGGTCAGCGTCGACGTCGGCATGGGCCGCGGCGCGGCCAGCATCTGGACCTGCGACCTGACCAAACGCTACGTCGAGATCAACGGCGACTATCGGTCGTAAGGCGTCACGCCGACGCCGCCAGCATGCCGGCCAAGACCCGGTTCACCTGCAGCACGCCGCCGAAATAGGCCTCGACCTCATCCGAGAAGTCCGGGCTGAACTCGACCCGGTCGCCGTGCGCCACCGACAGCGCGCCCGCCGCCTCGGCCTCCCCCAGCAGTCGGTTCACGTGGGTCCGCGAGACGTTGTAGCGGCGCGCCAGGTCGGCGCGGCTGA
>JAFEDM010000500.1 GCA_018241625.1 Pseudomonadota bacterium
ACCTTCGACGGCCAGGCGGTGCGTCGGGCCAAGGACATCGCCAGCGCCAACCTGACCTGGGCGCCGGCGGACGCGCCCTACAGCGCCACCCTGACCGTGCGCTATAACGGCAAGCAGAACGACCTGGCCTTCACCGATCCCTCCTTCACGCCGGTGCTGGTGTCCTTAAAGGCCTTCACCTTGGTGAACCTGGACGCGAGCTGGAAGCTCACCCGGAGTACCGAGCTCTATGGGCGGGTCGAGAACCTGTTCGACCAAGGCTATCAGGAGGTGTTCAGCTTCGAGGGCGCCGGGCGTGCGGCCTACGGCGGCGTTCGGGTGAGGTTCTAGGATGAGACGCGCGCGCCGTCTTGCCGCTGTCGGCCTGGCCGTCGCCCTCGCGGGCTGTGGGCGGACCGTGGCCGCGGACGGCGCGCGCGTCGCACCTGGCGGTCCGCCGCAGCGGATCATGTCGCTGAACCTCTGCGCCGACCTGCTGCTGCTGCAGCTCGCGCCGAAGGGGCGGATCGCCTCGGTGACCTTCCTGGCCCAGGATGGGGCCCGGGCGATCGCGCCGGGCCTGGCCGACGGCGTGCCGCAGAACCATGGGACCGCGGAGGATGTGGTGCGCGTCAAGCCCGACCTGATCCTCGACAGCGGCCTGTCCTCGCCCCTGGTGCGCGACATGGCGCGGCGCGTGGGCGCCAAGGTGGTGGATGTGAAGAACGCGAACAATTTCCAGGATATCCGCGACGATCTTCGCCAGGTGGGCGAGGCGGTCGGCGCGTCCGCGCAGGCCGAGGTCCTGGTCGGGAAGATGGATGCGACGCTCGCCGGCCTGGCCGCCCATCCGCCGGCGCGACGGCTGCGGGTGGTGGCCTGGAGCGGCGGCTCGGCCGTGCCGGGCAAGGACAGCCTGACGGACGCCATCATCACCGCCGCGGGCGCCACCAACATCGCCGCCCAGCCGGGCCCGGCGGAATCCAGTTTCGGGGTCGAGGAACTGCTGGCGACGCGGCCGGACGCCCTGCTCTACGGCGGGGCGACGCTGGGAAAGCCGTCGCTGTTGAACGACGAGGGGCAGCACCGGGTCGTGCGCCGGCTCTACGCGGGACGCCGCATCGCCTACAACGACGTGGCCCACACCTGCGGCGTGCCGCAGTCGGCGGACTCGGCGGCGGCGATCCGCGCGGCCCTGGCGCGGCTGCCCGCGCGGGAGGTGGCGCGATGAAGCGGCCCGCGGAAGCGGCGCTCGTGGCGGGCGCCTCGGCTGTGCTGGCCGTCGCCGTGGTCGCGTCGCTGTTCCTGGGGCGCGTGAGCCTGGGCCCGGCGGACCTGTGGGCCGGGCTGACCTCGCCGCACGACAGCCTGGCGGGCCTGGTGGTGACCGAGCTGCGCATCCCGCGCGCGGTGCTGGCGGTGCTGGTGGGCGCCGCGCTGGGGCTTTCCGGCGCGGTCCTGCAGGGCCTGCTGCGCAACCCGCTGGCCGAGCCCGGCCTGCTGGGCGTCACCAATGGCGCGGCGGTGGGCGCGGTGATCTCGATCTATTTCGGGCTGAGCCACGTCTTCGCGCTGTCGACGCCGCTGCTGGGGCTGATGGGCGCCCTGGCCGCCGGCGCCCTGACCTGGGCGTTCGGGCGCCTGGGCGGCAGCGTGACCCTGATCCTGGCGGGAACGGCAGTCTCCAGCCTGATGGCGGCGATGCTGGCCCTGGCGCTCAACTTCGCGCCCAGCCCCTACGCCGCCTACGAGATGAACGTCTGGATGCTGGGCTCGCTGGCCGAGAAGAGCTGGGACCATGTGGTCCTGGCCGCGCCCTTCATCCTGGCCGGCCTGGCCCTGCTGGCGACCCTGGGCCGGGCGGCCGATGCGCTGACCCTGGGCGAGGCGCAGGCGGAAAGCCTGGGCGTGGACGTGGACCGCACCCGCGTCCTGGCGCTGATCGGCGTGGGCCTCGCCGTCGGCGCGGCGACCTCGGTCACCGGGGCGGTGGGCTTCATCGGCCTGGTGGCGCCGCACCTGGTGCGGCCGTTCGTGGGCCATCAGCCGAGCCGGATCCTGCTGCCCTCGACGATCCTGGGGTCGACGCTGCTGTTGCTGGCCGACATCGGCACGCGGGTGATCCCGACCAACACCGAACTGCGGCTGGGCGTGCTGACCGCGCTGCTGGGCGCGCCGTTCTTCTTCTGGCTGGTGGTGCGGCTGCGGAAGGTGGCGCCATGACCCGGCTGCGCGGCGAGGAGCTGACGGTGCGGCGCGGCGGCCGGGCGATCCTGGACGGCGTGTCCGTGGACTTCGCGGGCGGGGCCTTTGTGGCGGTGGTCGGCGCGAACGGGGCGGGCAAGTCGACCCTGCTCTCAGTGCTGGCCGGGCTGCTGTCGCCCGACGACGGCGCGGTCACCTTGGACGGGACGCCGATCTGGCGGTTGAAGCCGCGCGAGCTGGCGCGGCGCCGGGCCTACCTGCCGCAGAACCCGCGCGCGGAATGGCCGATCGCGGTGGAGCGGTTGGTGGCGCTGGGCCTGACGCCGCAGCTGCCGGCCTTCGGCGGTCTGCCGGGCGGGCTGGAGCCCCGGCTGACCCGGGCCCTGGAGGCCTGCGACCTGGAGGCCCAGCGGCTCCAGCCGGCGACGACGCTGTCGGGCGGCGAACTGGCCCGCGCCATGCTGGCGCGCGCCCTGGTGGGCGACCCACAGGTGCTGATCGTCGACGAGCCGATCGCCGGCCTGGACCCGCGTCATGCGCTGGACACGGTGGGACGTCTGCAGGCGTTGGCCGGGCAGGGCAAGCTGGTGGTCTGCGCCCTGCACGACCTGACGCTGGCGGCGCGGTTCTCAAGCCACCTGCTGGCGCTGCGCGCGGGGCGCGCGGCCGCCTTCGGCCCGACGCCCGAGGTGATGGACGCCGGGCTCCTGCGCGCGGTGTTCGAGGTCGAGGCGCGGATCGCGGGGACCGGCGCCTCGACGGTGATCGACTATCGGGGGCCGGCCGCCTAGGCCTGCGGCTGCTGGGACGGCGCGCCCTGCGCCGGCTGCGACTGGCCGGCGGTCTCCTGGCCGTACCTGAAGCCTTCGCCTTTGCCGTCGGCGGCGAACATCTGCTGCTCGGCGAAGGCGTAGTTGGCGGCCTTGTCGAGCCAGGCCTTGAGGAAGCCCTTCCGGTCGTTCTGGTAGTCCAGATAGTAGGCGTGCTCCCAGAGGTCGCAGACCAGGAGCGGGAAGAGGCCGTCCTTCACCAGGGTGTCGTCGGCGTCGTGGGTGGAGATCACCTTCAGCCCCTCGGAGCCGGTCACCAGCCAGACCCAGCCGGAGGCGAAGTGGCCGACGCCTTCCTCGACGAAGGCGTCCTTGAATTGATCGACCGAGCCGAAGGTCTTCTCGATGGCGGCCTTGAGCTGGCCGGTGCAGCTCTTGCCGCCGGGCGCCATGCATTGCCAGAAGAAGGCGTGGTTCCAGGCCTGGGCGGCGTTGTTGAACAGCTTCTTGTCGCCGCTCCTGGACGCTTCGCGGACCACCTCTTCCAGCGATTTGCCCGTGAGGCCGGCCTTTTCGGCAAGCTCGTTGGTCTTGTCGACGTAGGCCTTGTGATGCTTGTCGTGATGGAAGTGCAGGGTGTCGGCCGAGACAGTCGGCTCCAGCGCTTCATAGTCATAGGGCAGGTCGGGCAGCTTGAACATGTGGGGAGACTCCTTCGCGCAGGGAGAACCCCCAGCCGCGATGGCCGTTCCTAAGCTTAACCCATCTATCACGCCAGGATATTAAGGCCGGCGCATGGAAATCAGTTCCAGTTCCCGGCCTTCGGGGTCCAGCACGAAGGCGACGCGCATGGCGCCGGCGTCCCACGGCGGGCGATGCGGCTGGGCGCCTTGGCCCACCGCCCAGGCGTAGGCGGCATCCACATCGCGGACATAGAGGCCGAGCGGGCCGTGGCCCGAACCCACCTCGACGGGACGGCCGTCCTTGTTCCAGTAGAGGATCAGGCTGAACCCGGTCTCGTCGCCGGCGCGCCGCAGGACCAGTTCCAAGATGTCGGGCAGGTCGATGGTCTGGGCGACCACCAGGCCGAAGGCGCGCTCATAGAAGTCGCGCATGGCGTCGAGGTCGCGGACCACGAACTTCATGAAGCCCATGCGGACGCTGGGGGCAGTCGCCAGGGCCGGCGTGGCGGCGGCGTCGGTCATCGGGGCTCCTCGGTTCCGGCGGCATCCTGCGCGCCGGAACGGGCGGCGGCCAGGGGTCTTGCGCGGGTCTGCATCCGATCGACGGGTCGGCGGCGACCAGTGTGAAAGTCGTCACACCAAGGCGGTCACAGCGCCGCACCGAACTTGTGGCAATATTGATGTAACTTGATTGCGTGATATGCGGGGCGTCCGCTGCGGCGTGGCTGTAGCGGCTGGATGAAGGGGATGAGGACGATGAAGCGCGCGACTTTCGGCATCCTGGCTCTGCTGGCCAGCGCCGCAACCCTGGCGGCCTGCGCCAACGACCAGACGTCCAGCGCGCTCGCGCACGGGACCGGCGTGGCGGCCACGGCGGCCAGCCCGACCCGGGTCGACAACTTCATGCTGGTCGACCAGAACCTGGAAGCCCACGAGCTGTATCGTCTGGCCGACGCGCCGGCGATCGTGCTGGTGACCCAACAGAACGGCGACGCGGTGGTCCAGAAGCTGGCCCCGCAGATCAACAAGATCGCCGCGGACTATGGCGCCAAGCGCGTCGAGTTCATGATGATCAACTCGTCGGCCAAGGACACCATGGCTGCGATCCAGGCCGAGGCGACCAAGGTCGGCTACAAGGTCCCCGTCCTGATGGACGACAAGCAGATCATCGGCGAGAGCCTGGGCGTGACCCGCTCGGCCGAGGCGCTGGTGATCAACCCGAAGACCTGGACCGTGACCTACCGCGGCGCCGTCTCCGGCCTGCCGGGCGCGCTCGACTCGCTGCTGGCCGGCAAGACCGCCGCCGTGGCCGGCCCGGCCAGCGCCGGCGCGACCATCGCCTTCGCCGGGGCGACCAAGGTCTCCTACGCCAAGGACGTGGCCCCGATCCTGGAAGCCAAGTGCGTCGCCTGCCACGAAGAGGGCGGCATCGGCCCGATGGCCTTCAACAACTATGCGATCGTGAAGGGCTTCGCCCCGATGATCCGCGAGGTGATCCGCACCGACCGGATGCCGCCCTATCACGCCGACCCGCGTGTGGGGCATTTCTCCGACGGCAAGCGCCTGACCCCGGCCGAGATCAAGACGATCGTGAACTGGGTGGCGGAAGGCGCGCCGCGCGGCGAGGGCAATGACCCGCTGGGCGCGGTGAAGCGCGTGGCCCAGGAGTGGCCGCTGGGCAAGCCGGACCTGATCATCGACGTGCCGGCCTACAAGATCCCCGCCTCCGGCGTGGTGGACTATCAGCGTCCGGCGGTGGCCGGCACCCTGACCGAAGGCAAGTGGGTCCGCGCGTCGACCGTGAAGCCGGGTTCGCGCCAGGGCGTGCACCACCTGCTGACCGGCTGGATGGAAGAGATGCCGAAGGACGGCAAGTCGTCCGAGACCAAGTGGGCGGCCTCGCTGGGCGCCGGCTATGCGGTGGGCGCGGAAAGCTCCATGGAGCCCGCCAACGCCGGCGTCTATCTGCCGCCGGGTGGCGCCTACGGCTTCCAGATGCACTACACGCCGTTCGGCAAGGACGTGGAGGACAAGAGCCAGGTCGCGCTCTACTTCTACGACAAGCCGCCGGAGCTGGTCATGCACAGCACGACGGTGATCAACACCAACATCATGATCCCGGCGGGCGAGGCGCGGCACAAGGAAGTGGCCTACGTCCAGTTCCCGAAGGATGCGCTGCTCTATTCCGCCTTCCCGCACGCCCACTACCGCGCCTACTCTAGCGACCTGTGGCTGCAGACGCCGGACGGCAAGATGAAGCTGCTTCTCAGCCTGCCGCGTTACGACTTCAACTGGCAGCGCAGCTACACCTTCGCCGAGCCGGTGAAGATCCCGGCCGGCTCGCGCCTGGTGGCCCACTACGTCTATGACAACTCGGCGCGCAACCCGTCGAACCCCGACCCGAAGATCAACGTCAGCTGGGGCGAGCAGTCGTTCCAGGAGATGCTGTTCACCAACGTCA
>JAFEDM010000501.1 GCA_018241625.1 Pseudomonadota bacterium
GATTGGCGTCGGGAAGGGCGCTTTGCGGCGACATGGCTAGTTCGCGAGGGCCTGGCCCAGCCGGTCCAGCAGCAGGTTCCAGCCGCCCTTGCGCATCTCCGGCCCGCCGGAGCCTTCGTAGAAGCAGGCCTGATGGGTGAAGACGAGCCGCGTGCCGTCGCCGTCATCGAAGAGTTCGAAGGTGATCAGGCTGGTGGTGATGCGTCGCCCAGCCAGGGTCTGGCTGGTGGCCAGCACCACGCGCACGTCCTGGACGATGTCCTCGAAGGTCCCCGCATTGGCCAGGATCGCGCCGGGGAAGGGCGTCTGGTCGCCCAACTTCGAGGTGGAGGTCTCGGCGCCGCCTTCGCGGAAATCCATCTCGAAGCTCGCGCCGTCGCCGCTTGCGCCGTACCAGCGCTGCTTCTTGGCCGGGTCGGACAGATAGGCGAACACGCGCGAACGCGCCTTCGGATAGGTGCGCTCGATGACGAAGGTGTCGTGCAGGACGGTGGGTTCGGTCACGGGATTCTCCGCTTCAACAATGAAGTTTATACTTCACTATCTAGACGGCGAAATTGGATAGTCAAGTCCAGGCTTCAGCTTTTCGGAGTCAGACGGTTTGGCGCAGCTGGTCCCAGACGCCGAACTCATGGGCGATGCAGGCCTCGATCAGGGTGCGCCACACCGGCTCGGCGATGTCCTCGGACAGGCCTGCGGCGCGGGCCGCGGCCTTCACCTTAGCCACCACGTCCTCGATGCGGGCGGTGTCGCGCACCGCGGCGCGGTCGGTCTTGATGCGCGCGGCGGCGTCCATGTAGCGCTGCCGCTCGGCCAGCACCGCCACCAGCAGGCGATCGAGGGCGTCCACGCCCACGCGCACTTCGGTCATGGTCGTGCAATCGGCGGGCGCGGGCCGGGGATCGGTCGAAAATTCCATCGGAAGCGAACTCGTCTCTTTAGATGCCGGCCCCGTTGTCGATGGCGCGCAGCGCGGCCTCGTGGGCGGTGGCTTCGGCCGCGATCCAGCTGACGAAGGCCTTCACCTGCGGCAGCCGTCCCTTGGCCTTGGGATGGACGAGGTAATAGGCGAAGTCGACGGCGGTGGCGATCTGTAAGGGGGCCACCAGGCGTCCGGCCTCGAGGTCCGCCTGCGCGAGCGTGCGCTTGGCCAGGGCCACGCCACGGCCGTTCACCGCCGCCTCGATCACCAGGCTGGACTGGTTGAAGCGCGGCCCGCGGGTGCCGTCGATGTTCTTGAGCCCCCGCGCCGCCAGCCACATGGGCCAGTCCGGGCAGCTGTCGTCCGGGTCCGGCGAGCCGTCGTGCAGCAGGACATGGTCGGTCAGGTCTGCCGGCGTGGCGATCGGATGGGCGGCCAGGTGCTCGGGGCTCGCCACCGGGATCACGCTCTCGGAGAACAGGCGGGCGACCTCCAGACCCGGATAACGTCCGGCGCCATAGCGGATGGCCACATCCACTTCGCCGGCCTGCAGGTCCACTAGCTCCATGGCCGCCGAGAGCCAGACGTCCACCTGCGGATGCGCCTGCTCGAAGGCGCCCAGCCGGGGCACCAGCCACTTGGCGGCGAAGGAGGGCGGCGCGGTCAGGGTGAGGCGGCGGCCGTCGACGGCGGCGGTAAGCAGCGAGGCGGCTTCGGCCAACCGGTCGAAGGCCTCGCGCAGGGCGGGCAGGGCGGTCTGCGCCGCGTCGGTAAGCAACAGGCCCTTGGGCGTGCGCTTGAACAGCGCCGCGCCGACGTAATCCTCCAGGTTCTGGATCTGCTGGCTGACCGCGCCGGGCGTCACCGACAGTTCGTCAGCCGCGCGGCTGAAGTTCAGATGCCGCGCTGCGGCCTCGAATGCCCGCAAAGCGTTCAACGGCGGCAAGCGCCTGCGTTCCACGGTGCGTTCCATAGAAATCCTGACAGCCCCGGCAGAAGTCCTTGGCTTGCGACTTGGGGCCCCCGCTACCTAATTGCAAGCGTCCGCCGGTGTATCGGCCCTTTTCACTGGTGGATATCGGCGGGGCGGGCTGCGGTCCGCCCCGTTCGAATTCTCAGTCTAGCCTATTAGAGAACCTAATCCATGGCGCAACGGCGAACAGAGCACCGCAAGCGCGGCCTGGTGGTGCTGGACGGCAAGAGCCGCGGCGCCCCCGAGGCCGTGCGGGGTGAGGTCTGGCTGGTCGGCGCCGGCCCCGGAGATCCGGAGCTTCTGACCGTCAAGGCCTTGAAAGTCCTGCAGAAGGCTGAGGTCGTGGTGCACGATGGCCTGGTCTCCGCCGAGATCCTGGCCCTGGCGCCCGCCGAGGCGCGCCGCATCAGCGTCGCCAAGCGCAAGTCGCGCCATTCCTACAGCCAGGACGAGATCAACCGGATGCTGGTGGCGTTCGCGCTCGAGGGCCTGAAGGTCGTGCGGTTGAAGGGCGGCGACCCGTTCATCTTCGGCCGTGGCGGCGAGGAGCTGGAAGCCTGCCGGGCCGCCGGCGTCGAGTGCCAGATCGTGCCCGGCGTCACTGCGGCCCTGGCGGCCAGCGCCAGCGCCGGCGCGCCGCTGACCCATCGGGGATCGGCCCAGGCGGTGACCTTCGTCACCGGCCACGCCGCCGCCGGCCGGGAGCCGGACTTGGACTGGGAAAGCCTGGCGCACGCCAACCAGACCGTCGTGATCTACATGGGCCTGTCGCAGGCCGCCCCGATCGCCGGCCGGCTGATGGCGGCCGGCCGCGCCGCGGCCACGCCGGCGCTGATCGTCGAGAACGCCAGCCGCGCCGACGAACGCCGTATCGTCACCAGCCTGTCCGGTCTCCCCGAAGCCGCCGCTGGCCCTGTCGGGGCCCGCGCTGCTGATCGTGGGCGAGGCCATGGCGCTGGCCGAAGGCCGCGAGCCTTCCGAGCTGGCGAACCTGATCCAGGAGGCGCGGGCATGAAGGCGCTCACAGGCAACCTGCTGGCCGACGGCGAGGCGGTCTTCTGGCGCCAGGGCCAATGGGTCCCGCGCTTCGTGGACGCCCAGCTGTTCGACGACGAGGCCGTCGCCGAAGAGGCCGAGGGCCAGGCCAAGTCGGCGCAGACGGTGGTGGTCGATCCCTACCTCATCGACGTCATCGAATCCGACGGCCTCTGGGCGCCGCTGAGTTTCCGCGAGCGGATCCGCGCGCTCGGCCCTTCCAACCATCCCCACCACGGCAAGCAGGCCCTGGGCGGCGACGACATCGCGGCTCTCCAGCACGCCGCCGGCGCGGCCCGTTCCACCGGCCGCGTCAACCTGATCAAGCGCAAGTGAGACCGGCATGTACCGTTACGACGCCATCGACAGCGCTTTCGTCCACGACCGGGCGGCCGAGTTCCGCGAACAGGTGAACCGCCGGCTGGCCGGCGAGATCACCGAGGACCAGTTCAAGCCGATCCGCCTGCTGAACGGCCTCTATCTCCAGCTCCACGCCTACATGCTGCGCATCGCTGTGCCCTACGGGACGCTGAACGCGAGGAAGCTGCGCAAGCTGGCCTGGATCGCCAATACCTACGACAAGGGCTACGGCCACTTCACCACCCGGACGAACCTCCAGCTGCACTGGATCAAGCTGGCCGACGCGCCGGACATCCTGGAGCATCTGGCCGAGGTCGAGCTGCATTCGATGCAGACCTCGGGCAACACCATTCGCAACGTCACCGCCGACCCCTACGCCGGGGCCACGGCGGACGAGCTGGACGACCCGCGCGTCTGGGCCGAGGCGATCCGCCAGTGGTCGACCCTGCACCCCGAGTTCAGCTTCCTGCCGCGCAAGTTCAAGATCGCGGTGACGGCGGCCGCCAAGGACCGGGCGGCGACCAAGGTCTACGACATCGGCCTGGCCATGCGCCGCGGCCGGGGCGGCGAGCTGGGCTTCGAGGTGATGGTCGGCGGCGGCCTGGGGCGCACGCCCTATCTCGGCGCGACGATCCGCCAGTTCCTGCCGACCCGCCACCTGCTGTCGTACCTGGAGGCGATCCTGCGGGTCTACAATCGCCACGGCCGGCGCGACAACATCTGGAAGGCGCGCATCAAGGTGCTGGTCGCCAGCCTGGGCGCCGAGGAGTTCGCCCGCCAGGTCGAGGCCGAATGGGAGAAGGCCGACCACGGCCACACCGACCTTCCGGACCTGGAGTTGGCCCGCATCCGCGCCGACTTCACCCCGGCCTTCGAGACCCTGTCGGCCGCCTCCGAGGCCCTGGAAACCGCCAAGGCGTCGGACCGCGAGTTCGCCCGCTTCCTGCGCCACAACGTCCACCCGCATAAGGTCCCGGGCTACGCCATCGTCGACGTTTCGCTGAAGACCCCGGGCCAGACCCCAGGCGACATCAGCTCCGAGCAGATGGACGTGGTCGCCGACCTGGCGGAGCGCTTCTCGCTGGATGAGGTGCGGGTGAACTACCAGCAGAACCTGCTGCTGCCGCACGTAAAGCTGGACGACGTCCCGACGGTCTACGCGGCGCTGAACGCGGCGGGGTTGGCCACTGCCAACATGGACCTGATCAGCGACATCATCGCCTGCCCGGGCCTGGACTACTGCGCGCTGGCCAACGCCCGGGCGATCCCGATAGCCCAGCACATCGCCACCCGCTTCGCTGACCCCGACCGCGCCGAGCTGGTGGGCGAGCTGAAGATCAAGATCAGCGGCTGCATCAACGCCTGCGGCCACCACCATGTGGGCCACATCGGGATCCTGGGTGTCGATAAGAAGGGCGAGGAGTTCTACCAGCTCACCCTGGGTGGCTCCGGCGAAGAGGACGCCGCCCTCGGCCAGATGCTGGGCCCGGCGCTGCCCGCCGACAAGGTGGCCGACGCCGTCGAGCAGATGGTCGAGGTCTACCTGCGCGAACGCCAGGGCGGCGAGCGTTTCCTCGACACCTTCCGGCGCACCGGCGTCGCCCCGTTCAAGGAGGCCGTCTATGCCGACGCGCATTAGGCTGACGCCCGAGGGCCACATGGTCCCCTCGGAAGATCCTTTCACCTGGGTCGCCGACGACGAGGACCTGGTCCAGGGCGACCTGATCCTGTCGCTCACCCGCTTCCAGGCCGAGGGCGACCGGCTGCTGTCCGAGGGCCGCGCCGTGGGCGTGAGGGTGAAGAGCGACGAGGAGGTCGAGGCGCTGGCCTACGACCTGCCGCGCATCGCCGTGGTCGAGCTGGAGTTCCCCAAGTTCCGCGACGGCCGACCCTATTCCAGCGCCCGCGTCCTGCGCGAGCGCCTTGGATACAAAGGCGAGGTGCGCGCGGTGGGCGATGTCCTGCGCGAGCAGGCCCACTTCATGGTCCGCTCTGGCTTCGACGGGTTCGAACCCGCCGACGGCTCCAGCGCCCAGCAATGGGAAGCGGTGACGCGCCGCTTCCGTCATGTGTACCAGCGTGCGGCCGACGCGCGGGTCCCTGCCTTTGAGGAGCGGGAGGGCTGAGCTTGGCTTACGCCTACGACCTATCGGACCGCCCGCTGCCGCTGGCGGCGCGGCTCGACGCGGAGCTGCGCCACGCGCACCCGCGCACCGTCCTGGAGACGGCTGTCGAAACCTTCGGCGACAAGCTGGCGCTGGTCTCGTCCTTCGGGGCGGAATCGGCGGTGCTGCTGCACCTGGTCTCCAAGGTGAAGCCGGACATGCCGGTCCTGTTCCTGGACACCGGCATGCTGTTCGGCCAGACGCTGGACTATCGCAAGCAGCTCGCCCAGCGCTTCGGCCTGACCGACGTACGCGACCTGCGTCCCGCCTATCAGGACCTGGCGACCGAGGATCCGGGCGCGAAGCTCTGGCAGACCGACACGGACGCCTGCTGCCACATCCGCAAGGTGCTGCCGCTGGACCGGGCGCTGACCGAATTCGACGCCTGGATCACCGGGCGCAAGCGCTTCCATGGCGGCGCGCGGCTGTCCCTGCCGGTGGTGGAGGACGCCGAGGGCCAGGTGAAGTTCAACCCGCTCGCCAACTGGGCCAAGGCCGACCTCGACGCCTATGCGGCCGAGTACGATCTGCCGGCCCATCCGCTGGTCGCCCAAGGTTTCCCGTCGATCGGTTGCTGGCCCTGCACCCAGCCGGTGGAGGAAGGCGGCGACGTCCGCGCCGGCCGCTGGGTCGGCCAGGACAAGACCGAATGCGGCATCCACATCGCCCGCGCGCCGGGCGCCGCCCCGAACGTCGGCGGCGGGATTTGACCTGCCTCAGTTTGACGCCGCCAGAAGAGTGATTAGACAGCCCGATGAATGATGTCTCCACCCTCGTTCCTCCGGCGGCCGCGCCCGTGAAAGCCGGCGGCGCCTTCTTCGTCGAGACCGTGACCTCCGTCCATCACTGGACCGAGAGCCTGTTCTCATTCACCTGCACCCGCGATCCCGCCCTGCGTTTCCAGAGCGGCCAGTTCGTCATGGTCGGGCTGGAGAAGGAGGACGGCAAGCCGCTGGTGCGCGCCTATTCCATCGCCTCGCCGGCCTGGCACGACGAGCTCGAGTTCTATTCGATCAAGGTCCAGGACGGCCCGCTCACTTCACGCCTGCAGCACCTCAAGGTCGGCGACCAGGTGCTGATCGGCCGCAAGCCCACCGGCACCCTGGTGCTGGACGGTCTGCGGCCGGGCAAGCGGCTGTGGATGCTGGGCACCGGCACCGGCCTCGCGCCCTGGCTGTCGCTGGCCCGTGATCCCGACGTCTACGAGCGCTTCGAGAAGGTGATCGTCACCCACACGGTGCGCGAGGTCGCCGACCTCAACTACGCCGAGCTGTTCGAGAAGGACCTGCCGGCTGACGAGATCCTGGGCGAGATCATCGGCGACAAGCTCGTCTACTATCCCACCGTGACCCGCGAGCCGTTCAGGACCCAGGGGCGGATCACCGACCTGATCGCCTCCGGCCAACTGTTCCGCGACCTCGGCCTGCCGCCCTTCGATCCGGCGGAGGATCGGGTGATGCTCTGCGGCGGGCCCTCGGTGCTCGCCGACCTGAAACTGCAGCTGCTCGACCTCGGCTACGAGGAGGGCTCGGTCTCCAGCCCTGGCGACTTCGTTCTGGAACGCGCTTTCGTCGAGACCTGACGACCGCCAGACGCTCCATGAAAAACGCCGGCCTGGAAGCCCAGGCCGGCGTTTCTGTCTCTAACCCTGCGCGCCTCAGGCGGCGAGGACGGCCTTACGCTGGCGACGCAGCAGCGCGCCCATGCCGAAGAAGCCGGTCAGCATCAGGGCCCAGGTGGCGGGCTCCGGCGCGGCGATCGGCCAGCCGATGGCGAACGACTGGTTGGCCCCGTTGGAGATCGTGAACACCTTGTCCTGAGCCGTGTTCAGCGGGGTGTAGCTGCCGCCGTTCAGGCCGGTGTAGTCGTCGAAGTAGGTCTTGAACTGGCCCGAGAACTGGTTCGGGTCGAGGTAGCTGTTGTTCTCGGTGTACCAGATCGCCGCCTGGATCGCCGCGAGCCGCATTTCGGTGTCGGCGTTCGCCGCGGCATAGAAGCCGCCGGGCGCCTCGCCCTGGAACATCAGCCAGCCGGTGTCGACCAGATTGGTGATCGCCTGGGTTTGGCCCGACGTCAGGGTCTGCGGGCTGTTGGGGGCCAGGCCGCCGCCGTCGCTCTCGTTCGAGGTGTAGGTCGAGAGGTTCAGCGTCCCCAGGTACATGTCGTGGTAGACGTCGAAGCAGAAGCCGTAGAGCAGCCCGTCGCTGGTGTCGAACAGCACGCCGTTGCTGTAGGCGGTGACGTTCTGGGCCGGGAAGGCGCCGTTCGCCGGGATGGTCAGGTTGACTGTGTAGTTGGTGTCCATGCTCGAGGAATTGAGGGTGAGCGTCGTGCTCGCCGAGGCCTCAGAGGCGATCGCAAGGACCGAAAGGCTGGCCGCGGCGGCCAGGCCGAGAACGCTAAGCTTCTTCACGCGAACAACCCCACTTTCAACAACACGGTCGAGGCGCGTTCGCCTCTTTCATTTACGACGTTATCCAGCGTTCGCCGAGAGGCGCAACGACACTCGCGCGAGAGGGGAAGCGGGACGAACATTTCCTAAGTTTCAAGGCTCAAGCCGTGTTTTGGAATGTCGGAACGCGGCCCCGCCGGCCGTCCTAGTGTCACGCGATCCGCGCTGAGGAGGGACCTGAATGTTCTACGCCCTGTTGGCCTACCACGACGAAGATCAGGTGATCGCCATGTCGCGGGCCGAGGACGTCGCCAAGATGGATCGGATGAACCAGGTCCATGGCCGCCTGATCGCCGAGCGAAGGCTGGGGCCTGCCGCGCGGCTGGGCGCCACGGCGCTGGCCCGCACCGTCCGCGATCGCGGCGTGGTGCTCGACGGTCCCTTCGCCGAGACCAAGGAGCACCTGTTGGGCTTCTACATCCTGGACTGCGCCGACGAGGCCGAGGCCCTGGCGGCGGTGGATGCGCTGAAGGCGGTGAACCCGGAGGCGGTCTACGAACTGCGGCCGATCGCGCTCTACCTCCCCGGGACCTCGCTCCCGATGAGCGACTTCGGCCTCGGCGTCGTGCGGCCCTAGCTGTCGGTGCTGGGCGGGATCGCGCCCACGCCGCGGCGCCCCGCCAGATCGGTGGCCTCCAGCGATTGGCCGGCCAGCTTCTCATAGGCGGCGATGAGCGGCGGCAGTTCCTGGGCCAGCTCCACCATGAAGTCGAACGAGCCATGACGCTCTTCGATCGCCGCCGCCCGGCGCTCGGCGATCCGGTTCGCGTCGTGGCCGGCCGCCTCGGCCTCGTCGGCTGACTTGATGGTGTCCGAGGCTTCCAGCACCGCCTCGATGGTCAGGCTCATCTGCGCCAGCAACAGGTGGGTGCGGGCCCGCAACTCCGGATCGCGCACCGAAAACAGCGTCTCGCGATTGCGGTCGTAGACCCGGGTCTCGCGCAAGGCCGCCGTCACGATGCGCAGGGTCACGCGCCCATAGGGGTCGCCGCGCCCGCGCGTATCGACCGCCATACGGATGATCAGTTTCAGGCCGGCCAGGATCTCGCCGAACAGCAGGGCGGCGCTCTGTTCACGTTCCTTGCGGTTCAGCCGGTTCTCGATCTGGCCGCCCAGCAGGCCGCCCATAGTGGCCAGGATGGCGCCGACCGCCACGCCCATCATCGGCCCCGAGTCCGTTGCGTCCAAGTGCAGCAAGCGCGCTTCCCCCGCGAAGTCTCCACCCCAGTGGGCGACGCTGCGCGCGGGGATGCAAGGCCAAGTTTGGACGTCGGCGCCGCCTGGTTGTTGCCTGTCCGCCGCGTTCGGCCTTTCCTTCGCCTCCGGAGCTTTCGACCCAGAAGGCGGCGTATGGACCTCGTCGGCAAGCCTGAGCTTTGGCGCGACCTGTTCGTCATGATCGGGACATCGGCCGGCGCCCTGGTGGGCCTGCTGTTCGTGGTCATATCGCTGCACGTCGACCGCATCGCCGAGCGCACGGACATCAACATGCGCATGACCGTCGAAGGCGCGCGCAACAACACCTACCACCTGCTCACCGTCATGGTGGAGGCGGCGATCGTGTTGACGCCGCAACCGCTCCTGTTGATGGGGCTGGAGCTGGTCGCCGCCAACCTCTTCGGTCTGCGCCTGCCGCTCAATATCGTGCGCCGCTATCGCCGCCAGCGGGTGACGATCAGCGAACAGGGTGGCTTCCCGACCCGGCTGATCCTCACGATCATCGCCGCCTACGCCGCGGGCGCGGCGGGCGGCGTGGCGCTCGCCATGTCACAGGACTGGGGTCTGTTCCTTGTGGCCGGCGCCTGCATGGTCAAGCTGGTGCGCACGGTGCTGACCGCCTGGATGCTCATGTTCGGCATGTTCCATGTCCAGCCGCCCGACGGCGACTAGGCCCTGGACGCGACGCCCAGCACGAAGGCGGCGCGATCCGGCAGCAGGCCTATGGGCACGACGACCGGCCGGTAGCCCAGGCGCGGCAGGGTGGTCATGACCTTTCCGAAGGTCGCCTCGGCCTCCGCCCAGTCCTGCCGGCGCTCGGCGTCGGTCTCGTAGATCTCGCGCCAGGGCGGAAAGACGAAGACCGTCTGGTTGTACCGGCGCCTGCGGATCGCGGCCTCCAGCCCGGGCCAGGGCGCGGCGCCGTTCGCGCCATAGCTGTCCATGATCCCGCGGTCGAAGAAGATACGGCCGCTCTCGTCGGCGAGCGCGTCGAAGGCGGCGATGTCGCGCGCCGCGCAGGCGCGGACGTAGGCCTCGTTGTCGGCCCAGGGCACGGCCGCGCCGTCCGTCGCGAGCTGTTCGCGGATGACGGCGCGTGCGGTTTCCGCGACCACCCGTTCGCCGCGGCCTTCCAGATGGCGCAGCAAGGTGGTCTTGCCGACCCCGGGACCGCCGGTGAAGACGAAGAAATTCGGTTTGTGAATCAAGATGTTTCTCCAGACATGCCGAGTTGCGCCGAAGGTGGCGTGGGTGCAGTCCGGGATGGTTTGCGGGCGGCCTGTGCGCCCGGCTTTGGGGCTTCGCCTAGTTCGGCGGGCAGCCCTGGAATTCGCCGACCTTGACCGCGGTCAGGCTGGCCAGGTTCAGGCCCTTCATCGCGCCCATCGAGCCGGCGTTGGAGCCCGTGTACAGGTCGATGCGCTTGCCCTTGATCGCCGTCCCGGCGTCGGAGGCGTACCAGTAACCGTCGTGCAGGGAGCCGTCGGGCATCTTCAGGCCCACCGTCTCCTTGATGAACAGCACGCTGTGCTTCGGGATCAGGTTCTTGTCGACGGCCACGGTGCGCATGGCGACGACCTTGCAGCCCAGCGCGTCCAGCGCGCCGACGCCCTTGGCGCCCGCATGGTAGAGCGTGGCCTTCAGGTTCCAGCCGGGACCCGAGGGCAGGGCGCCCGTGAGCACCGAGGTGATCAGGTCACCCACGGGGTCGCTCGACGCAGCTTGCGCGCCGGTTGCGGCGAGGATCAGGGGGAGTGCTGCCAGGGCGGCGAGGCGGCGTCGCATTGACGGCGTCCTCCTTCGTCGTTTGACTGGAGCGCGCATACCTAACCGTCCGGACCGGGCCTGCCAACCCCGAACGGCCTGCGGCCTAACGGCCTGTCAGCATATCTAACAGCCGCCCTGAGACGAGATCGCTTGCCACCCGAGGCGGATCGGGCGCCTATCGCGCCGGGCCGATCTTGGGGGATTTCATGAAAATCTATGGGGATTCCATCTCGGGCAACTGCCTGAAGCCCAAGTGGGTGGCCGATTTTCTGGGCCGGTCCTACGACTGGATCGAGACCGACATCATGGCGGGTGAGTCTCGCACGCCCGCGTTCCTGGCGATGAATCCGGCGGGCCAGGTGCCGCTGGCCGTGCTCGACGACGGACGCCCGCTGGCCCAGTCCAACGCCATCATCCTGCATCTCGCCGAGGGCTCGCCCCTGATCCCCGCCGACGCCTACGACCGAGCCAAGATGTACGAATGGCTGTTCTGGGAGCAGTACAGCCACGAACCCTACGTCGCCGTCGCGCGCTTCCAGGTGCGTTATCTGGGCAAGCCGGTGAGGGAGTTGGAGCCCAGGATCGTCGAACGAGGTAAGGCCGCCCTCCAGCGGTTGGAGGATGGCTTGGCGGCCTCGCCCTTCCTGGTGGGCGGGGCCGTCACTCTCGCCGACGTTTCCCTGGTCGCCTACACGCGCTGGGCGGGCGAGGGCGGTTTCGATCTCGCCGACTATCCTCGGGTCCGCGCCTGGATCGGGCGGGTGGAAGAGGCCCTGAACATCAAGGACTGACCACCCAGGGATCCGGTGTGGGACCCGCTTGCCTTCCGCTGCGGGAGCCGACAAACCGGACGGATGAAACGCGTCGCCTCAGTTCCCGCCCTCGCCGCCGCTCTGATGGTGGCGCTCGCCCCAGCTTCGGTCTTCGCCTGGGGCGGATCCGGCCACCGGATGATCGGGGTGGCGGCCATGAAAGCCCTGCCGGCGGAGCTCCCGGGCTTCCTCAAGACCCCGCAGGCGATCGTCGACGTCGGCGAGTTCAGCCGCGAGCCGGACCGCATCAAGCGCGCCGGAAAGGCCTTCGACAGCGACCGCGACCAAGGGCATTTCCTCGATCTCGACGACAACGGCGCCGTGTTGGGCGGCCCGAAGGCGACCGCCCTGCCGCCCACGCGTCAGGACTACGAAAAGGCGCTGCAGGCGGTCGGGCAGAACAGCTGGAAGGCCGGCTACCTGCCGTACTCGATCATCGAAGACTACCAGCAGCTCTCCCAGGAGTTCGCCTACTGGAAGGCGCTGAAGTTCGCCGAATCCAACCCCGCCTGGGCGGCGCACAAACCCTTCTTCACCGCCGACCGTATCCGCCGCGAAGGTCAGATCCTGATCGCCGTCGGCTATCTCTCGCACTTCGTGGGCGACGGCAGCCAGCCGCTGCACGTCTCCGTCCACTTCAACGGTTGGGGCGACTATCCGAACCCCAACGGCTACTCCGCCTCGCGCACCTTCCACGCCGACTTCGAGGGCGCGCTGGTGCGCCAAGGCGTGACCCAGGCCGACGTCGAAAAGGCCATGAGCCCGCTCAACGCCACCGCCGAACCCATCGACCAGCGCATCGGCGCCTACCTCGCCGCCACCGGCGCCCTGGTGGTCCCGCTCTACGAGTTGGACAAGGCCGGCGGCCTGAAGGCCGGCGATCCGCGCGGCCCGGCCTTCGCCACCAAGCAGATCGCCATCGGCGCGTCGGAGCTGCGGGACCTGATCGTCATGGCCTGGCGCGGCGCCGACAAGCAGTCGGTGGGATGGCGGCCGATCCCGCTCGGCGACATCCTTTCCGGCAAGGTGGATCCCTACAACGCCTTCTACGCTATCGACTGAGATGAACGTTCCTCAGTTCGGCGAACCGGAACCTGGACGGTCCTATCCGGACCGACCGGCGGCGTTTGTGATCGCCGAGCGCGACGGGCGGATCGCCCTGGTGCGGGTGGCCTACGGCGCCGGCGGCTCCCGCCTCGACCTGCCGGGCGGCGGCATCGACCCGGGCGAGACGGCGCAGGAGGCCGCGGCGCGGGAATGCGGCGAGGAGGCGGGCCTCGCCGTAGCGGTCGGCGCATCCCTGGGTCGGGCCGACCACTTCTTCGTCAACCAGGACGGCAAGACCCACAACACGCGCGGCGAGTTCTTCGAGGGCCGCGTCACCGCCGAGGCGCCCGACCTCAAGACCGAGGACGATCACAGCCTCGAATGGATGACGCCGCACCAGGCGCTGGCGGCGCTCAGCCGCGAGTCCCACGCCTGGGCCATGGCGCTCTGGCTGCGGCGCCGAGCCTAGGCGGACTTGCGAAGCGGCGCCTTGCGCGATGCGGTGCGGCGTTTGGCGGAAGACCGGAGCGCGTTGGCCTCGGCGGAGCGCACCTGCCGCTTGATGTTGGCCTTGGTCTCTTCTTTGGCGCGTTCAATGGCGTCCGGCCGATGCTTCTCGCAATATTCCAGCATCTCGCTGATTTCCTTGTCGGTGAGATGCTCGATGCCGATGAAGTCGTTCTTGGCCTTGGAGGACAGGATCAGCGCGTCCAGTTTCGCCTGGATGGCGGCGTTGTCGCGGTTCTGGGTGTTCTGGATCAGGAACACCATCAGGAAGGTCACGATGGTCGTGCCGGTGTTGATGATCAGCTGCCAGGTGTCGGAGTAGTGGAACACCGGGCCGGTGGCGGCCCAGACCAGCACGATCGTGCAGCACAGCAGGAAGGCGCTGGGCCGTCCCGTCCAGGTGGAAACAGCGCCCGCCATCGCGGTGAACGCCTTGGAAGCCTTGTTCATGTGGGCAGCCGCCCCTCTGGGTTTGCGAAGCCCCGCTTGAACGGCTAGTGCGGGACCCAGTTCCGGAGGATTCCATGACCGAGCCCGCCCAGTTGATCGACGGCAAGGTCTATGCCGAACGTCTGCGCGCCCAGGTGGCCGACGAGGTCGCCGAGCTGAAGTCGAAACACGGTCTGCAGCCGGGCCTGGCGGTGGTGCTGGTGGGCGATGACGCGGCCAGCCAGATCTACGTCCGCTCCAAGGGCGAGCAGT
>JAFEDM010000502.1 GCA_018241625.1 Pseudomonadota bacterium
AGAAGCGCAGCGCCCGCGGCGTGCATTTGAATTCCTGGCAGAGCTGCCGGATCGTGAAGGTGCGATTGGGGCGGCGCGGGTCGGAATGCATGACGGGGTTCCGATAACACGTTCTGGGGTTTGTAATTGACACCGTAAAACTTCGTTTCCGTTTGCGTCAAGCAACCTGACCTTGCGTCGCCTGCAAATTCGACAGGCAGCCCCGCCCAGCGAACAGCGGGCCAGGCGAGCGCGGCGGTGGCTTGGCCGGCGGCCCGCGCTGGGCCTAGTGTGCCGCCTTTCAAGTGGGCCGGTTCGGGGGATGGTTTCGTGAAGCGTGTTCTGTTCGCAGCGGCGGCCGCCGTGGCTCTCGTCGTGGCGTCGGCGCCGGCGCTGGCGTTCCAGCCGCCGGGTCCGCCGGCCGGGGCCGCGAAGCCCGCCGACGCCATCGCCGGCCTCACGCGCCAGGACGGCCTGCTGCCCACCTATGTCGACAAGGAAAAGGGCCGCATCCTGGTGGCCCTGCCGGCGGCCGACAAGGACGGGGTCAACGGCCGCTTCCTCTATGTCACCGCGCTGAAGACGGGCCTGGGCTCGGCGCCGGTGGGCCTCGACCGCGCCCGGGTCAGCCAGTCGAAGATCCTGGTCTTCCGCCGCCTCGGCGCCAAGGTCATCGCCGAGTACGAGAACCCGCGCTTCGTCGCCGCCCACGGCTCGGCCGACGAGGCGACCGCCGCCCACGACGCCTTCGCCGTCTCCACCGTCTGGGCGGGCCGCGTCGAGGGCGTGACGGCCGATGGCCGGGTGCTGGTCGATCTCTCGACCTTCCTGACCCGCGACGTGGAAGACATCGCCGGCGACCTGCAGCGCTCCGGCGAGCGGGGCTACAAGATCGTGCCCGACCTGTCGGTGGCGGATCCGGCGGCGGTGAAGGTCTTCCCGCTGAACCTGGAGTTCGAGGCCCGCCAGACCTTCACCTCGGATACGCCCGGCGCGGAGGTGCGCAACATCGCGCCCGACGCCAAGCTGATCACCCTCACCGTCCGCCACAGCCTGATCAAGCTGCCGGAGCCGGGCTACGTGCCGCGTGAGGGCGATCCGCGCAGCGGCGGCTTCAATTCGATCGTCTACGACTATTCCGTGCCCCTGGATCAGGACATCGCCATCCGGCTCGCCCCGCGTCACCGGCTGGAGAAGACCGATCCGTCTAAGGCCGTCTCGCCGGTCAAGAAGCCCATCGTCTACTACGTCGACCGCGCCGCGCCGGAGCCGATCCGCACCGCCTTGGTGGAAGGCGCGCGGTGGTGGGCGAAGGCGTTCGAGGCGGCCGGCTACAAGGATGCCTACCGCGTCGAGGTCATGCCCGAAGGCGCCGACCCGCTCGACATCCGCTACAACGTCATCAACTGGGTCGATCGCGCCACCCGCGGCTGGTCCTACGGCCAGTCGATCGTCGATCCGCGCACCGGCGAGATCGTGAAAGGCTCGGTGCTGCTGGGCTCGCTGCGCGTGCGCCAGGACATGCTGATCTTCGAGGGCCTTGTGGGCGCCGATCAGGACGGCAAGGGCGGTCCCAACGATCCGGTGCAGGTCTCGCTGCAGCGCCTGCGCGAACTCTCGGCGCACGAGGTCGGCCACACCCTGGGCTTCGCCCACAACTTCGGCGCCTCGGTCCAGGGCCGGCCCTCGGTGATGGATTACCCGCCGCCGCGCATCAAGCTGACGAACGGCAAGATCGACCTGTCCGACGCCTACGGGAAGGACATCGGCGACTGGGATCGGTTCATCGTCGACTGGCTCTATAGCGACGTCCCCGCCGGCCCGGCCGGGCGCAGGATCCTCGACGCCAAGGCCAAGGCGGCCTCGGAGAAGCTGCGGTTCGTCCAGGACGACGACGCCCGGCCGGTGGACTCCGGCCATCCGGACGGGGCGATCTGGGACGACGGCGCCGATCCCATCGCCGAGCTCGACCGGATGATGGCGGTGCGCAAGGTCGCCCTCGATCAGTTCGGAGAGCGCGCGCTGCGGCCCGGCGAGGCGCTGGAGGCGTTGCGCCGCAAGTTCGTGCCGATCTACCTGCTGCACCGCTACCAGGTGGAGGCGGCGTCGAAGTCGGTGGGCGGCGTCGACTTCGGCTACGGCGTGAAGGGCGACAAGAGCGCGGTGGCGACCATCGTCCCGGCCGAGCGCCAGCGCCAGGCGATCGCCAGCCTGCTGGCCGCCATGACGCCGGAGGCGCTGGATACGCCCGAGCGCCTGGTGGCGATCCTCTCCTCCGGCCAATCGGGGCGCCTGGACCGCCAGACGACCATCGAGACCATCCCGACCGCGTCCGGCTCGATCTACGACAGCCTGGCCGCCGTGGATGTGGGCGCCCAGGTGGTGCTGGACACCTTCGTCTCGTCGGAGCGGCTGAACCGCATGGTCGACCAGCATCGGCGCGATGCGAACCAGCCCGGCGTCGGCGAACTCACCGGCCGCATGCTGGACGCCGCCTTCAAGCCGGCGACCGGCCGCTATGCCGAGATCGCCCGGCGCATCCAGACCCGCACGGTTCTGGCCCTGGCCGGCGCCGCGCGCCAGCCCGCCACCTCGCCGAACGCCGCCGCCGCCATCGACCAGGCCCTGGCCGACCTCGCCGCCAAGCTGAAGGCCCAGCCGGGCGCCGATCCCGACGAGCGCGCCCACCGCCTGCATCTGGCGGCCCTGATCACCGACAAGGACGAGCTGAAGCGCGTCCTGGCCGATCCGAAGATGAAGGTCGAGGTGCCGCCCGGCATGCCGATCGGCGAGGACGAGGCGCTCTAGGCGGCGAGGGCCTCGTCTTCGGGGATCACCTTGTCCAGCGACAGCAGGGTGATGATCCCGTCGCTGCTGGTGATGACGCCGCGGACGAAGTCGTGGACGCCCGGCGCGCCGACCTCCGGCGTCGGCTGCAACATGCCCTCGCCGAGGGTGAGGATGTCGCAGACGGCGTCGACCAGCAGGCCGACCATCCGCTCGCCGATCTCGGTCACGATCACCACCGAGGCGGCGTTGGGCTCGTTCTCGCCCAGCCCGAGCCGGGAGCAGAAGTCGACCACCGGCAGGACCGAGCCGCGCAGGTTGATCATGCCCAGGACGTGGGCCGGCGCCTGAGGCAGGCGGGTGGAGGCGGACCAGCCCCGGATCTCGCGCACCGACATGATGTCGATGGCGAACCGCTGGCCGCCGATCTCGACGACGATCAGCTCGCGGCCGGGTTCCACCTGGAGCGCTGCGGCCATGTTCAGAACTCCGACCATTCGGACGACTTCACCTGGTCGGTGGCGATCATCCGGGTCACCCGGCGTTGGGCGGCGTGCACCGGGTTGGTCGTCGCCGGGACGCCGGCGTCGTCGGTGCGGAAGCGCGCCACCAGCGCGCCCAGCTGCTCGGCCTCGCCGTGCAGGCTGGCGGACGCCGCCGTCGCCTCTTCCACCATGGCGGCGTTCTGCTGGGTCACCTGGTCCATCTGGTTGATCGCCTGGTTCACCTCCTGCAGGCCGGTCGCCTGTTCCTGGGCGGCCAGGGCGATCTCCGAGACGAGGGCGTTGATGCGTCCCACATGCTCGACGATTTCGCCCAGGGCCTGGCCGGTGTCCCCGACCAGCTGCACGCCGTGGCCGACCTTGGCGGTGGAGTCGGAGATCAGGGTCTTGATCTCCTTGGCCGCTTCCGCCGAACGCTGAGCCAGCGCGCGGACTTCCGAGGCGACGACCGCAAAGCCCTTGCCCGCGTCGCCGGCCCGGGCCGCTTCGACGCCGGCGTTCAGGGCCAGGAGGTTGGTCTGGAAGGCGATCTCGTCGATCACCCCGATGATCTGGCTGATCTGCTGGGCGGAGCTTTCGATCTCGCCCATGGCGGTCATCGCCTGGGAGACGACGCGACCGCCGGTCTCCGCCCCGGTCTTGGCGAAGCTCACCGCCTCGCGGGCTTCCTTCGCCCCTTCGGCGGTCTTGCGGACCGTGGCGGTGATCTGGTCGAGCGCCGCGGCGGTCTCCTCCAGGCTGGCCGCCTGCTGTTCCGTGCGCCGCGACAGGTCGTTCGACGCCGTGGCGATCTCGTTGGAGCCGCTGCGGATGCCGCCGCTGGCGGTGGCGATGGTGCCCATGGCCTGGCTGAGGCTGGCGGCGGCGGCGTTGAAGTCCGACTTGATCTGGGCGTACTGGCCGTCGAACTGCGCGTCGATCCGGGTGGTCAGGTCGCCCTGCGCCAGCTGACTCAGGTGATCGGCGAGCGTCTTGACCACGGCGGCCTGCTCGGCTTCGGTCCGGCGGCGCTCGGCGTCAGCCTTGGCGCGCTGCTCGTCGGCCTCGGCCCGCAGCCGCGCCGCCTCCTCGTCCGCCTGCCTGGCGCGCAGGCCGTTCTCCTTGAACACCTGGACCGCCTGGGCCATGGCGCCCACCTCGTCCTTGCGGTCCTGGTTGGCGACCTCGGCCGTGAAGTCGCCGCCGGCCAGCACCTTCATGACCCCGCCCAGCGCCGACAGCGGCTTGCTGATCCAGGCGCGGACGGCGAAGAAGGCGATGGTGACGACCAGGGCCAGGCCGCCCAGGGCCAGGGCGAAGGTCACGATGATCGCACGGGCCGTCGCGGCCCGGATTCCGACGACGCTTTGGTCGTTCTCGGCGAGCGTCTTGCTGACCTTGGCCGAGAACTTCGACGCGAACGGCCCGAACAGCGGCGAGCAGCTGCTCAGATAGAGGTTCTGCGAGGCCGTGACCTCGCCGGGCGCGGTCGCCGCGGCGCCGGCCTTGATCGCCGGGGCGCAGCCTTCCTCCAGGATCTTCAGGCCCTCGGCCTTGTACGCGCGGATGTCCTCGTCCTCCGGCAGGGCCGAGATCGCGGCGTCCATGAAGGACTCGTAGCTCTTGCGCGAGTCCGCGAGATCCTTCTCGGCGATGGCGTTGGCTTCCGGCGTCGTGGCGATCAGCAGGTCGGCGATCGCCGCGTGCGCGCCCTGCATCGCGCGGTTGGCGCGCGCGATGAATGACGCGGCCCGCGCGTGGTGCGTGAGAAGGTTGTTGTAGCTGTCGTCCACCTTGCGCAATTGCAGCGCGGCGGAGGCGGCCACGAGGACGGTGAAGACACCGAAAATGGCGAGGACCGAAAGGATTTTTCCGAAGATCGGCACGTTCTTCATGGGGAGTCCCAAATCAGCGCGCCATCGGAATTGCGGGCGCGCATGGCGGAGGTCGACCTGACCTTTCAGAACCCGTTTTCCCAACAAGCACTAAAAGGCCGGTTAATTGTGGGAATGGCGGAGCGGCGTCGCTGAGTGCGTCACGCCGCCGCGCGGCGTCAAAAATGTTCAGTTGTCGCTGATCGCCGATCGCTGAAAGCTCGCCCCTAAGCCGGGGGGCTCGAGATGGACACTGCCAGGACGCTTCGGCCGGACCGTCGGGGTTTCCTCCTCGCCGCGGCGGCGAGTGTGTGCCTGCCGTCGATCGGCGTGGCCGGCGGCTATCGGGCGCCGCGCACCGTGTCCGGCGCGCCGGACCTCCAGGGCGTCTGGACCAACGCCTCCTACACCTATCTCGAGCGTCCGCCGCAGTTCAAAAGCCTGGTGATCACGCCCGCGGAAGCCGCCAAGGCCGAAGCGATTTTCGCAAAGCTCGGCAGCTTCGACCCCAAGGACATCGACCCGCTGGGCCAGAAGGACTCCGAAGCCTGGGAATCCGGCGAGGGGCTGGCGCGGGTGCGTGGTGAGATCCGCACCTCCTGGATCGTCGATCCCCCGGACGGGCAGCTGCCGTTCAACGCCGAGGCGCGCAGGCGCTTCCACCTCGACGAGAAAAACCGCCCCCCGCGGCCCCGGGACAATCCGGAGGAGCAGAGCTTCACCACCCGTTGCCTGGGCGCCGAGGGCGGCTATCCGCCCAACCTGCCGAGCCCGGACGGCAACTACCTGCAGATCGTGCAGACCCGCGATCACGTGGCGATGCTGATCGAGAAATATCACGACGCGCACATCGTGCGGCTCGGCGGCCCGCACGCGCCCGCGGCGGTGACCTCCCTGATGGGCGACGCCGTCGGCCATTGGGAGGGCGAAAGCCTGGTGATCGAGAACACCAACTTCAGCCCGTCAGGCCTGAACCGCAGCTATGGGCTGAAGATCTCGCCAGCGACGACCCTCGTCGAACGCTTCACCCGGGTCAGCGCCGACGAACTGCTTTACGAATTCACCGTCACCGACCCGACGCTCTACACCCAGACCTGGCGCGCGGAGATGCCGTTCCGCCGCGCCAAGGGGCCGATCTACGAATACGCCTGCCACGAGGCCAACTACGGGATGACCAACATCCTGTCCGGCGCGCGGTACGAGGAACGCACGGCCGCCGCCGGCCACTAGGCCGCGGCCAGTTCGCCCGCCAGCGCCTTCTCGATCAGGGCGATGGTCCGCTCGACGCCGAAGATGGCCACGAACGAGCCGAAGCGTGGGCCGGTGGGCTGGCCCAGCAGCACCTCGTAGAGGGCGCCGAACCAGGCGCGCAGCGGCTCGAAGCCGGCGGCCTTGCCGACCTCGAACACCTCGTTCTGGATCGCCTCGGCGTCGGCCCCAGCCGGCAAGGCCTTCAGCTTCGCCGCCAGTTCCGTCATCGCCGCCCGCTCCTGATCGGTGGGCGCGCGGAACGTCTTCGAGGGCTTCACGAAGTCCTCGTAGTAGTTGATCGCATAGCCCGAGAGCTTGTCGAGCAGCGGCTCCGAGGCGGCCGTCGCGCCCGGGATGTAGCGCTCGATGAAGCCCCAGAGGATGTCCTTGGTGGAGGCGTCGGCGGCCGAGACCAGGTTCAGCAGCAGCGAGAAGCTCACCGGCGAGCCCTTGGCCGGCGGCGCGCCCGTGTGGACGTGCCAGGCGGGGTTGTCGATGGCCGGCGCATTGCCCCCGTCGGCCCGGGCCTTGTTGAAGGCGTCGAGCTGTTGGAGGTACTCGTCCGTCGCCTTGGGAATGACGTCGAAATAGAGCCGCTTCGCCGACTTCGGCGACTGGTACATGTAGTAGGCCAGGCTCTCCGGCGTCCCGTAGCGCAGCCACTCCTCCATGGTCAGGCCGTTGCCCTTGGACTTGGAGATCTTCTGGTTGTTCTCGTCCATGAAGAGCTCGAAGTGGAAGGCCTCCGGCGGCTCGCCGCCCAGCGCCTTGCACACCCGGTTCGAGACGCGCACCGAGTCCACCAGGTCCTTGCCGCTGGCCTCGAAGTCGACGGAAAGCGCCGTCCAGCGCGCCGCCCAGTCCGGCCGCCACTGCAGCTTCACATGACCGCCGGTGACGGGCACTTCGGTCAGCGTCCCGTCCTCGTCCGGGAAGACGATCGTGCCCTTCTCGACGTTGCGCTCCAGGGTCGGGGCCTGCAGCACCCGGCCGCTCTTCGGGCTGATCGGCAGGAAGGGCGAATAGGTGGCGCGGCGCTCTTCGCCCAGCGTTGGCAGCATGATCGCCTGCACCGCGTCGAACCGCGCCAGGATCCGCAGCAGCACCTCGTCCAGCCGCCCGGACTTGTAGGTCTCTGTCGAGCTCATGAAGGTGTAGTCGAACCCGAAACCGTCGAGGAAGGCGCGCAGCCGGGCGTTGTTGTGCGCGCCGAAGCTCTCGTACTCGCCGAACGGGTCGCGCACGCTGGTGACCGGCTTGTCGCGGTCCTCCTCCAGCATGTCCTTGTTGGGCACGTTGTCCGGGATCTTCCGGAAGCCGTCCATGTCGTCGGAGAAGACGATCAGCTGGGTCGGGATCGCGTCCTCGGTCAGCGCGCGGAAGGCGGTGCGCACCATGGTCGGCCGCGCGGCCTCGCCGAAGGTGCCCATGTGCGGCAGGCCGGACGCGCCATAGCCGCACTGGAAGATCACCGGCTTGCTGAGCGCCGGCAGGGTCTGGACGGCCTCGGCGAACTTGCCCTGGGCGAACAGGGTCGCGGCCAGGTCGCGCTCGGCGTCGGACAGGCGCAGGCGGGCGATGCGGTCGAGCAGCAGCCGCGCCTGTTCGAACGGCCAGCTGCGGGCGTCGCGCGCCTGGGCGGAAAGCCCGGTCAGATTGGGTTGGGACGACATGGGGGCTGCGGGTAACGCCCCCGCGCTCGCGTGTCGAGCCTTGCCCCCAATCATAGTCATCCTCCGGTCGCCCGAAGAGGCGATCCGGGGGACCCATACGGCCCCTCCTGGTTTCGTATCTCAGCTTGGGTCCCCCGGATCAGCCTGGCGGCTGACCGGAGGATGACGGCTGGTATGGGCGGCAGGCTTTCCAGTAGCTCGCCTGTCGCAAAAGCTGCGCTATGGTCGGCGCATGAAACGCATCGCCCTGACCCTCGTGGCAGCTGTCCTGGCCCTCGCCGCCTGCTCGAAGCCTGCGGAAAAGCCCGCCGCCTCGAACACGCTCACCTTCTCCATCGTCTCCACCGAGGCGACCCAGACCCAGATGCAGGAATGGGGACCGTTCCTGAAGGACATGGAGAAGGCCACCGGCCTGACCGTGAAGCCGTTCTTCGGCTCGAACTATTCGGCCCTGGTCGAGGCCATGCGCTTCAAACAGACCGATCTCGGCTGGTTCACCAACCAGTCGGGCCTGGAGGCCGTGCGCCGCGCAGGCGGCGAGGTCTTCGCCCGCACCACGCACCCGAACGGCCACGACGGCTATCAAGGGGTGATCGTCGTCAAGAAGGGCTCGGGGATCACCCTCGATAAGCTGCTGGCCTGCGGCCAGAAGTACGACTTCGGCATGGGCGACGCGAAGTCGACCTCCGGCACGCTCGCGCCCAACACCTATCTGTTCGGGCCGCGCGGCATCGATCCGGCCAAGTGCTTCAAGACCGTCCGCTCAGCCAGCGCCGAGGCCAACCTGTTCGCGGTCGGCACGGGCGTCCTGCCCGCCGCCACCGACAACACCCGCTCCATGGACCGCCTGGCGGTGATCGACACGCCGGAAGCCAAGAAGGTGATGTCGAGCCTGGACGTCATCTGGACGTCGCCGACCATTCCCGAAGACCCGATGATCTGGCGCGCCGACCTCGACCCGGCGGTGAAGAAGAAGGTCGCCGATTTCATCTTCTCCTATGGCGTCGGCGACAGCGACGAGGCCAAGCGCCAGCGGGCGGTGCTGGAGCGCATCCAGACCGGCGCCTTCAAGCACGCCGACAACAGCCACCTGCTGCCGGTCCGCGAGATGGAGGCCACCGGCGAGGTGGTCGCCGCCAAGGCCAAGAACGACCCGGCCGCGCTCGCCGCCGCCCAGGCCAAGCTGGATCAGGTGAAGAAGGAACAGGCGGCGGCGCCGAAGAACTGAGCCGAGCGAAGGCCGCCTTTCGACACCAAGACCATCAAGAGGCCGCAGGCCGGTCCTATTCACCAGCCGCATGTCCGACGTCCGGACGCCTTCGTGATCTTCGTGTCCTTGGTAGTCTTGGTGTTTCAAGAAGGACGGCCCCGCCGTCGCCGGGCTTCACAGACGGCCTAGTCCCGCAGCAGGAAATGCCCGCGCAGGGCCGCGAACGGCTTGTCGCGGTCCTCCTGCCAGGCCTCCACATGCACATTGGCGATGCGGCGGCCGACCTTGCGCAGGTCGGCGCGGGCGTAGGAGGTCAGCCCGCCGCGGCCGGGCCGCAGGTATTCGATGGTCACGTCGATGGTCTTGGGCAGCCGCCGCGCAGGCTCGGCCACCGACAGCTGGGCGAGCGCGGTCATCTCCAGGAAGGCGCCGATCACCCCGCCGTGCAGCGCCGGGATGAAGGTGTTGCCGATCAGGTGCTCGGACGGCGGCAGGATGGCGGTCATCTCGTCGCCCGCCAGCTCGGCCTGCATGCCGAGGAAGCGGATGTAGGGCACCCGTTGCAGGAAGGCTTCGAGGTGCTGCGCGGCCTCGGCGGTCATGCCTCGCCTCCGCCCAGCGAGGCGTTGCGGGCCGCCACGGCGCTGGCCAGTTCCGGCGTCAGCCTGTTGACCACGAAGGCCGCCTGGGCGGTGGCCACCAGGTCGGAGCGGTCCACGTCCCAGGCCTCGGCGCGGACGAAGCCGATGGAGCGGGTGATCTTGTAGCAATGCGCTTCGCAGGTGACCCCGGTGCGCGGTGCGGCGGCGCGCATGTAGTCGATGCGCAGATCGAGCGTGGCGGTGGAGAAGGGCTCCGCGCCCGCCGCCGCGGCCATGGCCAGGCCGCAGGTGTGGTCCAGCAGGGTGGTGACCACGCCCGAGGCGATCACGCCGGTTTCGGGGTCGCCGACCAGGTCTTCCCGCCAAGGCGCCTCCAGGCAGCCGCGCGCCGGGGCCACGGACACGAACTTCAGACCCAGCGCCTTGGCCTGGGGCGTCACCTCCACCATGCGCTCGGCGATCAGGCGGAAGACTTCGGGCACTTCGCTCATCCCTGCAGGCGGTAGGGCGCGCCTGCGTCAGCGTCAACGATTTGGCGGCGGAGCTTTCTGCCGCGCACTACATTGCATGCTGATGATCCGCCCGCAGGACCTGCTCTGCCCAAAGCCCGAGGGGCTCTATTGCGCTCCGGGCGATTTCTACATCGACCCGACGCGGCCGGTGGCGCGCGCCGTGATCACCCATGGTCACGCCGACCACGCCCGGGCCGGCCACGGCGCCGTCCTGGCGACGCCGGCGACCTTGGACATCATGGCCGAACGCTATGGCGCCGAGTTCGCCGGCTCGACCCAGGCCGCCGCCTACGGCGAGGCGGTGCCGCGCGACGAGGTCGAGGTGACCCTGGTCCCGGCCGGTCACGTCCTGGGCTCGGCCCAGGCGGTGGTGCGCTGGAAGGGCCTGACCATGGTGGTCAGCGGCGACTACAAGCGACGGCGCGATCCCACCTGCCCCGCCTTCCAGCCGGTGCCCTGCGACGTCTTCATTTCCGAGGCGACCTTCGGCCTGCCGGTGTTCCGCCATCCGCCGGATCACGAGGAGATCGCCCGCCTGCTGCGCTCGGTCGCCCAGTTCCCGGAGCGCAGCCACCTGGTCGGCGCCTACGCTCTCGGCAAGGCGCAACGGATCATCCGCCTGTTGCGCGAGGCGGGCTGGGACGCGCCGATCTACGTCCACGGCGCGCTGGAGCGGCTGGACGCCCTCTACCAGCGTCATGGCGTGGACCTCGGGGACCTGCGCCCCGCCACCACCGGTGCTAAGGCCGACTTCGCCGGCCAGATCATCGTCGCCCCGCCGTCCGCCACCCAGGACCGCTGGAGCCGCCGCTTCCCCGACCCGATCACCGCCTTCGCCTCCGGCTGGATGCGCGTGCGGGCGAGGGCGCGCCAGGGCGGCGTGGAGCTGCCGCTGGTCATCAGCGACCATGCCGACTGGGACGAACTCACCGCCACCGTCGACGAACTGCGCCCCGGCGAACTCTGGATCACCCACGGCCGCGAGGAGGCCTTGGCCCGCTGGGCGGAGCTGCACGGGGTGCCCGCGAAGGCGCTGAAGCTCGTGGGGTATGAGGATGAAGACGATGGGTGACCTCATCCCTCACATCCCTACCCGTCGTCATCCTCCGGCCAGGCGTAGCCTGATCCGGGGGACCCATACGGCGTCGGGTTTGCCTTCGACTCAGCTTGGGTCCCCCGGATCGGCCTTCAGCCGACCGTGGCATGACGGAGCGGGAAGATGAAAGCCTTCGCCGACCTCCTCGACCGGCTGTCGCTCACCGCCTCGCGCAACGCCAAGCTGCGGATGGTCAGCGACTATCTGCGCGAGACGCCGGACCCGGACCGCGGCTGGGCGCTGGCGGCCTTGACCGGCGACCTCGCCTTCGACGCCGCCAAGCCAGCCTTCATCCGCAAGGCCGTGGAAGAGCGGATGGACCCCCAGCTCTTCTGGTGGTCCTACGAATACGTCGGCGACCTGGCCGAGACCGTGGCCCTGGTCTGGCCCGCGCGGCCGGGCGCCAACCGCGAGCCGGAGCTGTCGGAGGTGGTCGAGGCCCTGCGGAGCGCGAGCCGGGCCGAGGTCCAGCGGCTGATCGAGGGCTGGCTGGACGCCCTGCAGCCCACCGGCCGCTGGGCGCTGCTCAAGCTGATGACCGGCGCCCTGCGGGTCGGCATGACCGCGCGGCTGGCCAAGCGCGCGGCGGCCGAGATGGCGTCCCCGCCGGTCGAGGTCGCCGAGGTGGAGGAGATCTGGCACGCCCTGCACCCGCCCTACGAGGACCTGTTCGCCTGGCTGGAGGGCCGGTCCGAGCGGCCGTCGTCGGAGAACCCCGGCCGCTTCCGCCCGGCCATGCTGGCCCAGGCGATCGACGAGGCGGTGGACTTCGAAAAGCTCGATCCCGCCGATTACGCCGCCGAATGGAAATGGGACGGCATCCGCGTCCAGGCGGTGAACGAGGGCGGGGTGCGCCGGCTCTACACCCGCACCGGCGACGACATCTCGAAATCCTTCCCCGACGTGGTCGACGCCCTGCAGGCCGAGGGCGTGATCGACGGCGAGCTGCTGGTCATGCGCGGCGGCAAGGTCGCGGCCTTCGCCGACCTGCAGCAGCGGCTCAACCGCAAGACGGTGGACGCCAAGGCGCTGGCGAATTTCCCGGCCGCCATCCGCGCCTATGACCTCTTGGCCGAGGGCGCGGAGGACACCCGGACCTTACCCTTCGCCGAGCGCCGCCAGCGCCTGGAGGCTTTCGTCGCCAAGGAGGCCTCGCCGCGCATCGACCTGTCGCCGATGCAGCCCTTCGACAGCTGGCCCGAGCTTGCGGCCCTGCGCGCCACCCCGCCGTCCGGCGATCCGCAGATCGCCGAAGGCCTGATGCTGAAGCGCTGGGATTCGGTCTACGAGGCCGGCCGCCCGAAGGGGCCCTGGTTCAAGTGGAAGCGCGACCCGTTCCTGATCGACGCGGTGCTGATGTACGCCCAGCGCGGCCACGGCAAGCGCTCCAGCTTCTATTCCGACTACACCTTCGGGGTGTGGACGCAGGACGAGCTCGGCCAGCGATCCCTGACCCCGGTCGGCAAGGCCTATTTCGGCTTCACCGATGAGGAGCTGAAGCAGATCGACAAGCATGTGCGCGACAACACCGTCGAACGTTTCGGCCCCGTGCGCTCGGTCCGCGCCGAGCCGCACCACGGCCTGGTCTTCGAGGTGGCCTTCGAGGGCCTGCAGCGCTCCACGCGTCACAAGAGCGGCGTCGCCATGCGCTTTCCGCGCATCAGCCGCATCCGCTGGGACAAGCCGCCCGGCGAGGCGGACGAGCTGGCTACCCTCGAGCGGATGCTGGCGCAGATGGAGGGGCGCTAGGCTTCACCACCGCTGTCATCCCGGAAAGCGCGCAGCGCTTATCCGGGACCCATACGCGCCCGAAGCCAAAGGATGAGGTGAAGCGGCGAGCCAGCGACGCATTCGACCACGCAGAGTCTATGGGTCCCGGATATGCCGCTGCGCGTCATTCCGGGATGACGCCGGGGTTGGGAAGCAGATCTTCCTTGGCCAGAAAGGCCATCAGGTCCCCGCCCTCGAACAGCGCCGCGCGGACCCCGGCGCGTTCCGCCGCCTCCAGGTCGCTGGGCTTGTCGCCGATCATCAGCGACGCCTCGCGGTCGATGGGCCAGTCCTGCATCGCCTGCAGCAGCATGCCCGGGTTCGGCTTGCGCAGCGGCGGGTCGGGATGGCGATAGGCCTCTGCCTGCGCCTCGGGGTGCTGGGGCGCGTGATAGAAGGCGTCGATGTGGCCGCCGGCCGCCGCCAGCTCCTGGCTCATCCGCCGGTGCAGCTCGTGCATGGCGTCCTCGGTGTAGTAGCCGCGCCCGACGCCCGACTGGTTCGTCACCACGATCACCAGCCAGCCGGCGCGGTTGAAGGCCGCCACGGCCTCACGCGCGCCTTCGATCCAGCGGAAGTCCTCCCAGCGGGAGACATAGCCGCGGTCCTCGTTCAGCACGCCGTCGCGGTCGAGGAACAGGGCGGGGCGAAGCGGCGGGGCGGACACGGGCGGACTATAGCGGCGCCGGCGGTGGCTGGGCGATTTCAAAACGCGCAGGCGCCGCCTAAAGACTTCCAGTGATGACCAAGATCACACCCGTCCTGATGTCCGGCGGCGCCGGCACCCGGCTCTGGCCCCTGTCGCGGCGCGCGCGGCCCAAGCAGTTCCACGCGCTCGGCGGTCCCCGCACCCTGATCCAACAGACCGCCCTGCGGTTCGCCACCGGCGACTTCACCGCGCCCATGGTGGTCTGCAACGAAACCCACGCCGACCTGGTGCGCGCCCAGCTGTCGGAGATCGGGGTCACGGCGCATCCCCTGGTCCTGGAGCCGGAGGGTCGCCACACCGCCGCGGCCGCGGTCACCGCCGCCCTGGCCGCCGCCGAGGCGGGGCGCGAGCTCGTGCTGCTGCTCAGCGCCGACGCTCGGGTCAACGATCCGGCGGCCCTGCGCGCGGCGGTGGCCGCGGGGGCGCCGGCGGCGCTGTCGGGGTCGCTGGTGATTTTCGGGATCACGCCGACGGGGCCCGAGACCGGCTACGGCTACATCCGCGCCGCCGAGGGCGAGGGCCCGGTCCGGCCGGTCGCCGCCTTTGTCGAGAAGCCCGACCTGGCCACGGCCGAGGCCTATCTCGCCGACCCGGCCTACAGCTGGAACGCCGGCATCTTCCTCTTCCGGCCGGACACCTTCCTGGCGGAGGCCGAGCGCACCGCGCCCGACGTGGTGGCCGCCGCCCGCGTCGCGCTTTCCGCCGCCCGGCGCGACGGCGACGAGATCCGCCTGGGCGACGCCTTCCGCCAGGTCCCCTCCGTCGCGGTCGACGTGGCGGTCTTCGAGCGCACCGACAAGGCCGTGGTGGTGGCCGCCGACATCGGCTGGAGCGACGTGGGCGCTTACGACGCCCTGTGGGCCGAGACCGACCGCACGGCCACCGGCGACGCCGTGCGCGGCCCCGCGGTGCTGACCGGGACCGCCAACTGCCTGGTGATCTCCGACGGCCCCCTGGCGGTGGTGGCTGGGGTCGAGGACCTGGCGGTGGTGATCGAGAACGGCGTCGTGCTCGTCACCCGCAAGGATGCGCCCGAGGCGGTGCGCGCGGCGGTGGAGGCGGTGCGCACCGCCGGCCACGGCCACCTGCTCTGATGCGGTCCTTTTCGGCAACGGGAAGCGGCTTTTTCGCGCCTGCGGCAGCATAAGATTGCCCCCGACAGGCCCCGCCGTTAGGTTGCGCGCCTTTTTGTACCCCAACCCAAGTTCGGGCGGCCGCCATGACCCTTGCCTTCGAAGACATCCTCGCAGCCCGTGACCGGCTGCGTGGACACATCGAACGCACCCCGTGCCGCCCGTCCAAGACCCTGTCGGAGATCACCGGCGCCAAGGTCTGGGTGAAGTTCGAGAACCTGCAGTTCACCGCCGCCTACAAGGAGCGCGGGGCGCTCAACAAGCTCCTGCAGCTCACCGAGGCGGAGAAGAAGCGCGGCGTGATCGCCGCCTCGGCCGGCAACCACAGCCAGGGCCTCAGCTACCACGCCGCGCGCCTGGGCATCCCCGTGACCATCGTCATGCCGCGCGGCACGCCCTTCGTGAAGGTGCAGCAGACCCGCGCCCACGGCGCCGAGGTGGTGATCGAGGGCGAGGTCTATGACGAGGCGGCCGCCCACGCCATGAAGCTGCGCGACGAGCGCGACATGGTCTTCGTCCACCCGTTCAACGACATCGACGTCATGGCCGGCCAGGGCACGGTGGCGCTGGAGATGCTGGAGGACTGCCCCGAGCTCGAGGTCCTGCCGGTCCCGATCGGCGGCGGCGGGCTGATCGCCGGCATGGCCACGGCCGCCAAGCACCTCAAACCCGACATCAAGATCGTGGGCCTGGAGCCGGCCATGTACCCCTCCTTCACCGCCAAGATGCGCGGCGTGAACGCGGGCGTCTCCTCCGGCGGCTCGACCATCGCCGAGGGCATCGCGGTCAAGCAGGTGGGCGACATCTCCTATTCCGTGGTCCGCCCGCTGGTGGACGAGGTGCTGCTGATCGAAGAGCCGTTCTTCGAGCGCGCCGTCGCCCTCTACTGCAATATCGAGAAGACCGTGGCCGAAGGCGCGGGCGCGGGCTCGCTCGCCGCCCTGCTGGCCTATCCGGAGCGGTTCCGGGGCAAGGCCTGCGGCCTCGTGGTGACCGGCGGCAACATCGACACCCGCCTCTTGGCCTCGGTCCTGACCCGCGAACTGGTGCGCGAGCAGCGTATCGTCAGCCTGCGGATCATTGGCGACGATCGCCCAGGCCTGCTGGCCAACGTGTCGGCGATCATCGGGCGCATGGGCGCCAACATCATCGAGGTCGCCCACAACCGCCTGGCCCTGGACGTCCCCGCCAAGGGCGCGGAATTCGACATCTTGATCGAAACCCGCGACGCCCAGCATACCCAGGAGATCATGGACGCGCTTCGGGAGGCGGGCTATCCGCCGCGCGCGGTCTGAACAGGGAATGGGCCATATGTTCCGTAAGCTGATGATTGCCGCGGCCGTGCTCTCGCTGGCGGCCTGCAACCGGGGCGCCCCGGTCCAGCCCGGTCCCGACGCCAAGGACGCCCAGGGCCCGGTGGCCGGCGACCAGTCGAAGGCCGCCAAGGACTTCCTGGCCAAGAACGCCAAGGAGCCCGGCGTCGTCACCCTGAAGGACGGGCTGCAGTACAAGATCGTCAGCTCCGGCCCGGCCACCGGCAACAAGCCGCACGCAGGCGACGAGGTGAAGGTCAACTACGAGGGCAAGCTGATCGACGGCACGGTGTTCGACAGCTCCTACGACCGCGGCCAACCGGCGGCCATGCCGCTCAGGGGCCTGGTCAAGGCCTGGCAGGAG
>JAFEDM010000503.1 GCA_018241625.1 Pseudomonadota bacterium
ACGGCGCCGTTGGCGCGTGGCGAAGCCCGGCCCGCGCAGGATCTGCGCGATCCGCGTAACCGCCACTACCGCGCCGGGACAGGCTGTGGGAGGCCTCCAATCAAACGCCGGAGGTTCCTGTGAATCCTTATGTTTCCAGAGGCTTGTGGTGGGTGGGCGCGGTGAGCAGCGTCCTCATCGCCCTGGTCTCCTACCGTTATTTCGTGCCCGCGATCCCGGTCCCGCCGAACCTCTCGGCCAACGCCATGGCGCATCCCTGGCTCTGGGTGCATGCGGGCCTCGGCGCCACGTCCCTGCTGCTGGGACCCTGGCAGTTCATGCCGCGGGTGCGGGCCCGCTGGCCGCGGGTCCATGGCTGGATCGGGCGCATCTATGTCTTCTCCGCCATCGTCGGCGGAATAGCCGGACTGCTGCTGGCCAGCGGGACGACGGCCGGTCCGATCGCCCGGGCCGGCTTCGGCCTCCTGGCCATCGTTTCGGTGGGGATCGCCGCCAACGGCCTGCGCCTGGCGATGGTCGGCCGTTACGCCGAGCACCGGGAGTGGATGTTCCGATCGTTCGCCCTGATCTTCGGCGCCGTGCTGCTGCGCGTCTACCTGCCGCTCGCCCAGGCCATGGGCCTCGACTTCATGACCGCCTACCGGGCGATCTCGTGGCTGGCCTGGGTTCCGAACTTGATCGTGGCCGAGCTCTATCTGCGCTACGCATCCTTCCGTCGGCCGATCCCCCGGCCTGCGTAAGCCTGGGCCCGCATGCTGACATTATGCTGTCAGCATGCGGGCGCCATGGTGCGGACCTGGCGGGAAACGGACCCCAAAGGAAGGACCAAGCCATGTCGAAGGACCTGATCTTCTACACCAACCCCATGTCGCGCGGCCGCATTGTCCGCTGGATGCTGGAAGAGGTCGGCCAGCCCTACGAGACGGTGATCCTCGACTACGCCTCCAACCTGAAGGGCCCCGAGTACCTGGCGATCAATCCGATGGGGAAGATCCCGGCTATCAAGCACGGCGACACGGTGGTCACCGAAGGCGCCGCGATCTGCGCCTATCTCGCCGACGCCTTCCCGCAGGCCGGCCTCGCGCCGCCCACGACCGAGCGCGGCGACTACTATCGCTGGCTGTTCTTCGCCGCTGGCTGCGTCGAGGCCGCCGTCACCGCCCGCAGCCTGGGCTTCGAGCCCAAGCCGGAGCAGAAGCGCATGGCCGGTTTCGGTTCGTTGGACGACACCCTGGCGGCGCTCGAGACCGCCGTGGCCGGCCGGGAGTACATCGCCGGCGGCAAGTTCAGCGCGGCCGACGTCTATGTCGGCTCGCAGATCGGCTGGGGCATGCAGTTCGGCTCGATCGACAAGCGCCCGGCCTTCACCGCCTATTGGGACCGCATCTCGAACCGTCCCGCCGCGGTGCGCGCCCGCGAGATCGATGACGGCCTGATCGCCCAGGCGCAGCAGGCCCAGCCGCAACCGGCCTAACGCTTCGGTTCGATCAGGTCCCAGCGGTTGCCGTGGAGGTCCTCGAACACCGCCACGGTCCCATAGGGTTCGTGGCGGGGCGCCTCGGCGAACCGGACGCCGGCAGCGGTCATCGCGGCGTGGTCGCGGGCGAAATCGTCGGTCTCCAGGAACAGGAAGACCCGGCCGCCGGCCTGATCGCCCACCCGCGCGGCCTGGCCGGCGCCGGTCGCCTTGGCGAGCAGCAGGCCGGCGTCGCCGCCGGGCGGCGTCACCACCACCCACCGCTTGCCCGCGCCCTGGTCCTGATCGGCGGTGAGCGTGAAGCCGAGCTTGCCGACGTAGAAGCCGATCGCCTCGTCGTAGTCGCGCACCACCAGCGCCGTCAGGGAAAGCCTCTGGGTCATGCCGCGATCCCCTCTAGAGCCCCGCGGCGACGTCGCGGATCAATTCGCGCATCCAGGCGATCGCCGGCTCGGCCAGTCGTTCCCTAAGGTAGAGCACGCTGACATCCACGCTCGGACTTTCGTAGGGCGGATCGACCAGCTGAACCCGGCCGCCCTGGGCCGACAGCAGCGCGAGGCGCCGCGGGATCAGGGTCGCCATGTCCGTGCGGCTGGCGACCGCCAGGGCGGTGTAGGTGTCCGGCACCGAGACGCCCACCTGGCGCGTCAGGCCGCGGGCGGCGAGGGCGGCTTCGAAGGCGCCGGCGTCCTCCCAACTGGCCCGGCTGACGAAGGCGCGCCGTTCGCCGCCGTCCTCCACCAGGCCGGGCACGCTGCGCGCGATCACCACGTGCGGCACGCTGACCAGGGTTTCCAGGTCGATGCGCGGCCCCTGGAAACGCGGATGGCCGTTGCGGACCACCCAGACCAGCTCCTCGGTCATCAAGCTCTCGCGGGCGAAGCGCTCCGGCGCCACCAGCACGCTGCCCACCAGGAAGTCGACGCGGCGCGCGTCGGCCCGCTCCAGCACATCATTTGCAAGTTCGGCGATCAGCAATTCGCAGCGCGGCGCGTCGGCGGCGAGACGACCGGCGATCGGCGGCGCCAGGATGGCGCTGGCGTAGGCGCCGGCGACCACCGCGAACCGCCGCTCGCTGGTCGCCGGGTCGAAGTCCGAGGGCGCGAGGGCGGCGGTCAGTTGATTGAGCGCGGCGTGAACCTGCGGCCCCATCTCCACCGCCCGCGGCGTCGGCTGCATCCCGGCCGGCCCGCGCACGAACAGCTCGTCGCCCAGCACGTAGCGCAGCCGGTTCAGCGCATGGCTCACGGCCGACTGGGTGAGGCCCAGACGGGCGCCGGTTCGCGTCACGCTGCGTTCTTCCAGCAGGACGTCGAAAACCCGCAGCAGGTTAAGGTCGAGATTCATGAATGATGTTCATTTGTTGCGTGACAACATATCATTTGGATCATCGTCCGGGCAGCCCTATCTCAGGGCGGACCAGAACGTCGGGCGCGGCCTTTGGGGGCCAGCGCCGAGACGAGCTGGTTCAACGCCGCGTGCACCTGCGGCCCCATCTCCACGGCCCGGGGCGTAGGCTGCATGCCGGCCGGGCCGCGCACGAACAGCTCGTCGCCCAGCACATAGCGCAGCCGGTTGAGCGCGTGGCTGACCGCCGATTGTGTGAGGCCAAGCCGGGCCCCTGTCCGCGTTACGCTGCGTTCTTCCAGCAGGACGTCGAAGACGCGCAACAGGTTGAGGTCGAGATTCATGAGCCGCGTTCATTTGTTGCGTGACAACATATCATTTGGATCATCGGGTGGGCAGTTCTATCTCAGGGTGGACGGGAACGCCGGCGCGGCCGAATCGAGGCCAGCGCCTGTGTCGCCGTTCGCGTTTTTCCGAACGAAGGGGCGTCGCGTTGAGCGAACCTGAAGTCATCCCGCTGCGCGGCAACGCCGATGTGGACCCCAAGTCCAAGCGGAGCCTGATGCAGCGCCTGCGCTGGCCGCTGATCATCGGCGGGCCGCTGCTCATCGCCGCGATCGTCGTCTACTTCATCGTCACCGGCGGGAAGAGCGAGACCACCGACGACGCCTATGTGCAGATCGAGAAGGCGCCGGTCGCCCCCTCGATCGCCGGCCGGGTCACCGACGTCTATGTGAAGGAAAACCAAGTCGTGCACCGCGGCCAGGTGCTGTTCAAGCTCGACGTGCGCGACATGCAGGCCAATGCGGAGGCCGCGGCGGCCCAGGTGGCGAACGCCTCGCTGCAGGTCGGCGCCCTTCGCGCCGGTTACCAGCAGCAACTGGCCCTGGTGCAGGCCGCCAACGACCAGCTAAACTACGCCACCACAGAGGCCACGCGGGTGAAGAACCTGGCCAATGTCGGCGTCGACTCCCAGGCCCAGGTCGACCAGGCCAACCATGCCGTGCTCGCCGCCCGCGCACAGCTCGCCGCCGCCCGCCAACAGGCCGCCCAGGCGCTGGCCAACCTCAACGGCAAGCCCAACCTGGCGGCGTCCGAGGCGCCGGCCGTGATGCAGGCCCAGGCCCAGCTCGACCGCGCCAAGCTGAACATCGCCTATGGCACGGTGGCAGCCCCGGCCGACGGCGTGGTGACCCGCGTCGACCAGATGCCGGTCGGCACCTACCTTAACGCCTCCCAGACCGGCTTCTGGCTGCTGAGCGGGCAACCCTGGATCGAGGCCAACTTCAAGGAAGACCAGCTCGCCCACATGAAGGTCGGCCAGCCCGTCACCATCAAGATCGACGCCTATCCCGAGACGCTGAAGGGGCACGTGGCGAGCTTCTCGCCGGGCACCGGCCAGGCCTTCTCCGCGCTCCCGGCCCAGAACGCCACCGGCAACTGGGTGAAGGTCGTCCAGCGCCTGCCGGTGCGCATCGCCTTCGACAAGCCGCCGCCGGACATGGCGGGCCGCGCCGGTCTCTCCGCCAAGGTCACCGTCGACGTCCGCGCGGCCGGCCAGGCCCGCTAGGGGCCACCTGTGAAGTTACTGGCATGACCAACAAGCAGGATTCCGCCAACCGCTGGCCGATCACCGTCAGCATCATGCTGGCCACGGTGATGAACTCGCTCGACACGACGATCGCCAACGTGGCCCTGCCGCACATCCAGGGCTCGGTCTCGGCCTCGGCGGACGAAATCACCTGGGTGCTGACCTCCTACATCGTCGCAGCCGCGATCATGACGCCGCTCACCGGCTGGCTGGCCTCGCGCCTGGGGCGCAAGCGCATCTTCCTGATCTCCATCGGCGGCTTCACGGCCGCGTCCATGCTCTGCGGCATCGCCACCAGCCTGCCGGAGATCGTCGGCTTCCGCCTGTTGCAGGGGATGTTCGGCGCGGCCCTGATCCCGCTCAGCCAGGCCGTGCTGCTCGACATCAACCCGCCGGAAAAGCACGGCCAGGCCATGGCCATCTGGGGCGCCGGCGCGATCCTGGGCCCGATTCTCGGTCCGGCGCTCGGCGGCTGGTTCACCGAGGATTTCAGCTGGCGCTGGTGCTTCTTCGTCAACCTGCCGGTCGGCATCCTGGCCTTCCTGGGCGTGCTGTTCTTCATCTCCGGCGACCGGGAATCTGGGGCCAAGCGCTTCGACTTCCTGGGCTTCGGCATGCTGGCCATCTTCATCGCCGGCTTCCAGATGGTGCTCGACCGCGGGCCGACGCAGGACTGGTTCAGCTCCCGCGAGATCTGGGTCGAGACGATCATCTCGGTCGTGGCCCTCTGGGTCTTCGTCGTCCACACCGCGACCACGGCGCACCCGTTCTTCGACCGGGCCTTGCTGCGCGACCGCAACTTCGTCACCGCTTCGGTCTTCGGCTTCTTCATCGGCATCCTGCTGTTCTCGACCATGGCGCTGCTGCCGCCGATGATGCAGGTGCTGATGGGCTATCCGGTGATGACCTCCGGCCTGGTCTCCATGCCGCGCGGCATCGGCTCCTTCGCGGCGATGTTCATCGTCGGGCGGCTGGTGGGGCGCGTGGACACCCGGCTGATCCTGTTGACCGGCCTGACGATCAGCTGCGTGGCGCTCTGGCAGATGATGCACTTCGACCTGTCGATGACCGAGCGGCCGTTCATCGTCTCCGGCATCGTCCAGGGGCTGGGCATCGGGCTGTTGTTCGTGCCGCTGTCGACGCTGGCCTTCGCCACCGTGCCGCAGCACCTGCGGCCGGAGGGCTCGGCGGTCTACACCCTGATCCGCAACCTGGGCTCCAGCGTCGGGATTTCGATCATGAACGCCCTGGTCGTGGCCAACACCCAGACCATGCACGCCAGCCTGGCCGCCAAGGTGGTGCCGTCGGACGCCGTGGTCCGCGCCGCTCTGCCGTCGATGTTCAACCCGGCCACCGCCGCGGGGGCCTCGGCGCTCAACGCCGAGATCACCCGTCAGGGTTCGATGGTCGCCTATATCGACGACTTCCGCCTGATGTTCCTCATCACCATCGCCTGCATGCCGATGCTGCTGCTCATGAGAAAGCCGCGGCGTGGAGGCGGAGACATGATCCATGC
>JAFEDM010000504.1 GCA_018241625.1 Pseudomonadota bacterium
GCAGCTCCTGGCGCTGCTGACCGAGATGGGCGCCGAGGACGACCGCGCGACCAGCCTGAAGAAGGGCCACCTGGTCGAGTTCGTGGCCGAGGCGGCGGCCGAACGGTCCTGGGCGCCGGCGGCGTTGTCGTGGGATCGGGCGCCGGCCGTCGACGAGGAGGAGGCCGATGAGGCTGAGGCCATGGCGGACGCCGAGGGCGTGGTTGAGGATGAACCCGTCGCGGTCGACCCCGCGCAGGAGGCCGAGGCGCCGCCGCTGGCGGCCTGATCCCTCGCGCACGCACGAGGCCCCCGTCGATTTTCGGCGGGGGCCTTATGTCGTGACGCCATCGTGGTCCTACGCGGATAGGCCGCGAAGGACCTGCACCATGATCACGCTCACCTACGTCGAAGACCTGCTGACCCAAGCCCGTCGGGTTCCCGACGACCCGGCCGATCCCCAGATCGGCGCGATCCTCGGCGCGGTCGGCATGAGCCGGGCGGAACGCCTCGCTGCCCTGCAGCGCCTGTTGGACGCGGCGGCGCTCGAGGCGACCACGCCGGAGGTGGAGGCCGCGGCGCGGGCAGCGGCCGCGGAGGTTGCGGCGATGGGGTGAGTTTGAGCGAAGGAAAAGGGAGGGGGGCGACGGGCGAGCCCGTCGGGACTGGAGGGAGGAGCCCTCCGCGGCGGGTGATCTGGATCACCTCCGATGAACGCCCTGCTGCCCCTCTTCACCCTCGCCGGCGACGCCGTCGACCAGAAGGCCGCCAACCTGCTGGCCGCCGCCCGGGCGCTCACGCCCCACCTCAACCGTTCGCGGCCGCTGGACCGGCGGCTGGTCTCGGGCGTGATGACCACGACCTTCGGCGCGTCCGACGCCGAGGGCGCCTGGGTCTGGCGCGACGCCTACGACGCCATCGAGGCGGCCCTGGTGCTGCAGCTTCGCCGCCTGGCCCCGCAGGTCGCTCGGTTGGAGGACGCCCCGGCCGAGATCACCGCCCTACTGGCCAACCTCTCCTCGCTGAGCCTGACCCACACGCGCCGGTCCGACGAGCAGCTGGCGCTCGACCAATTTTCGACGCCGCCGGAGCTGGGCGCGCTGGCCGCCTTGGCCGCCCAGGTGCGGACCGGCGACCTTGTGCTGGAGCCGTCCGCAGGCACGGGCCTTCTGGCGATCCTGGCCGAATGTCTCGGGGGATCACCCACCCTGAACGAGCTGGCGGCGGGTCGGGTGGCCCTGCTGGAGGGGCTGTTCCCCCTGGCGGCGCGCAGCCGCCACGACGCCGTCCACCTGCCCGACCTGCTGCAGGCGGCCGGCGCGTTTCACGTCGTGCTGGTCAATCCGCCGTTCCAGGCGCTGGAGGCGCATCTGAAGGCGGCCTTGGCCAGCCTGGCCGACGGCGGGCGCATGGCCGCCATCGTGCCGGCGCGCCTGTTCGACGACGCCGAGGCGATGCGGTCGCTGGCAGCGGCTGGCCGTATCGTCCTGCGCCTTCGCTTTCCCGAGCGGGCCTACGCCAAGCACGGGACCTCGGTCGAGACCGGCCTGATCGTGGTCGACCGGGGCGGCCACGGCGAGATCCCTGGGGTGATCGACGCCGAGACCCTAGCCGATGCGGCCAAGGCCTGCGCCGAGGTCGAGGCCCGTCCGTCCGCCCAGGCCCGCCAATTCCGCACCGTCGACCGGGCCGCGCTCCTGGTCCCACGGGCCCGCGCCCTGGCCTCGCCGTCCGGCCGCCTGGCCTTCCTCGCGCAGACCGCGCCGGTCGCCTACGAGACCTGCCTATGGTCGGGCGAGGGCCACGACGTCGGCCTCTACCAGGCCTACCAGCTTGGCCGCGTGCGCTTCGCGCAAAGCGCCCCGCACCCCTCCCCGCTTGTGGAATCCGGGCCCATGGCCTCGGTCGCGCCGCCGGCGCCCACCTATCGGCCGGTCCTCCCCGTCGATGTGGCGGGGGCCAAGGTGTCGGACGCACAGCTGGAGACGGTGATCTATGCGGGCGAGGCCCATGCCCAGCTCCTGCCCGGCGCATGGGTGCTTGGGGACGCCGCCCACCAGGTCCTGCTGGTCGCCGACGACCACGCGGGCGCGGTGCGCTTCCGCAAGGGCTTCTTCCTCGGCGACGGCACCGGCTGCGGCAAGGGCCGTGAGATCGCCGGGGTCATCGCCGACAACCTGGCCCAGGGCCGGACCCGGGCGGTGTGGCTGTCGAAGAACGACGCCCTCTTGGAGGACGCCCGCCGCGACTGGATGGCGATCGGCGGCGCGGCCAGCGACATCACCCCGCAGTCGATGTGGAAGCAGGCCGACGCCATCCGCCTCGACAAGGGCGTGCTCTATACGACCTACGCCACCTTGCGGCAGCCGGCCCGGGGCGACCGCCCCTCGCGGCTGGACCAGATCGTCACTTGGCTGGGCGCCGAATTCGACGGGGTGATCGTCTTCGACGAGGCCCACGCCATGGCCAATGCCGCCGGCGGCGGCAGAGGCGCGCGCGGGACCAAGAAGGCCTCCCAGCAGGGGATGGCGGGCCTCGCCCTGCAGAACCGCCTGCCTAATGCCCGGATCCTCTACGTGTCGGCCACGGGGGCGACCACGCCGGAGAATCTGGCGTATGCGGCGCGGCTGGGCCTCTGGGGCGGGCCGGAGGCCCCCTTCCCGACCCGCGAGGCCTTCATGAGCGCCGTCGACACCGGCGGGGTGGCGGTGATGGAGCTGATCGCACGCGAGCTGAAGGCCATGGGCCTCTACATCGCCCGCTCGCTGTCGTTCGACGGGGTCGAGTACGACGCCCTGCGCCATCCCCTGACCGAGGACGACGTGGCGATCTGGGACGCCTGGGCCGACGCCTACCAGCTGATCCATCGCCACCTGCGCGCGGCGCTGGACGCCGTCGGCGTGACGGCCGACGGCAAGGCCAAGTCCGGACAGGCCGCCTCGGCGGTGATGTCGGCGTTCGAGGGGGCGAAGCTGCGGTTCTTCGGGCATCTCCTGGCCGGGCTGAAGTCGCCCTCCCTGGTGGCCGCCATCCGCCAGGACCTCGCCGAGGGCCGCTCGGCGGTGATCCAGGTGGTCTCGACCAACGAGGCGGTGATGGAGCGCCGCCTGGCGGAGATCCCGCCCGAGGAGTGGAACAATCTCGCCGTCGACCTGACGCCGAAGGACCAGGTGCTCGACTACCTGATGGGCGCCTTCCCGATCATGGCCATGGATGCGGTCGAGGACGACGACGGCAACGTCACCCTGGTCCCGGTTGTCGACGCCGACGGCCATCCCGTGGTCAGCCAGGAGGCTCTGGGGCTGCGGGAGGAGCTGGTGACCCACCTCGCCTGCCTGCCCGCCGTCCACGGCGTCCTGGACGCCGTCCTGACGGCCTTGGGCACCGAACAGGTGGCCGAGATCACCGGCCGCTCGCGCCGGGTCGTCACCCGCGATGGCCGCCGCGTGGTGGAACGGCGCAGCGCCTCGGCCGCCAAGGCCGAGACCGACGCTTTCATGGCTGCCAAGAAGCGGGTGCTGGTGTTCTCCGATGCCGGCGGCACGGGCCGGAGCTATCACGCCGACCTCGGCGTCCAGAACCAGCAGCGCCGAGTCCACTACCTGGTCGAGCCTGGCTGGCGGGCGGACGCCGCCATCCAGGGGCTCGGCCGCTCGCACCGGACCAACCAGGCCTGCCCGCCCCTCTTCCGGCCGGTGACGACGGACATCCACGGCGAGAAGCGGTTCACCTCGACCATCGCCCGGCGCCTGGACAGCCTCGGCGCCCTGACCCGGGGCGAGCGGCGGACCGCCGGCAACGGCCTCTTCCGCGCCGAGGACAACCTCGAAAGCCCCTGGGCGCACCGCGCCCTGCAGGCCTTCTACGTCGCCCTCCATTTCGGCAACGTCGAGGCGATGGACCGCGAGACTTTCGAGGCCAAGACCGGCCTGTCGCTCCTGGACGGCGAAGGCGACCTGAAGTCGCCCGACGACATGCCGCCCATGAACACCTTCCTCAACCGGCTCCTGGCGCTGCGGATCGCCGACCAGAACGCCCTCTTCGCGGCCTTCGACCAGATCCTCGCCTCGATCCTGGAGCGGGCAGCCCAATCGGGCCTGCTCGACCGGGGCATGGAGGACATCGTCGCCGACGACGTGGTGATCCTCGACGAGGAGGTGGTGCGCACGGACGCGGTGACCGGCGCCCAGACCAAGCTGCTCCGCTTCCAGGTCCGCACCGCCCGCGAGATGACCAAGGCCGACGAGGCCCTGGCCGGGCTCGATCCGGACGGTGTGATCTTCGCGGTCAACACCAAGTCCGGCCGCGCCGCGCTCGTGGTGCAGGGCCTGACCACGACCAATGACGACGACCGGCTGATCCCGGCCGTGCGTCTGATCCGGCCGGAGAAGCGCACCATCGCCGCCCTCAAGGGGTTCGAGGAATCGGCCTGGGAGCCGACCGATGAGGCGGGCTGGCGCGCCGCCTGGAACAAGGAGCTGGCCGAGGCCGATCCCTGGGTCACCCGCGATCTGGTGCTGGTCTCCGGCCTTCTCCTGCCGATCTGGACCCACCTACCCGACAAGGGGACCTCCGTGCGCCGCCTGAAGGCGCCGGACGGGCGGCGCTGGCTCGGCCGTCTGCTCGATCCGGGCCAGGTCCCGGCGCTGAAGGTGGCGCTGGGCCTCTCCGATGTCGCCAGCGCCTACGGCGACGCCGGCGAGGTCTCGCGGCTGGTGTTGGAGGACGGCGCGGCGCTGTGCTTGGCCGGCGGCCTGTGGCTGCGCCGGGCCAAGGTCATGGACCGCTTCCGGCTGGAGGTCGTCGGCGCCGCGCAGCAGCGATCCTCCTTCCTGTCGCTCGGCTGCTTTTCCGAGATCATCGCCTACACGCCGCGCGTCTTCGTGCCGATCGACCAGCCGGCCGTGCTGGCGTCGGTGCTGGCCAAGTGGCCGCCGCAGTCGGTGCTGCCCAAGGCTGCTTGAGGTCTAGAGGGTCTAGACCGTCTAGACCGGAAGCCGTCGGCCGCGAGGTCGGCGGCTTTCGTCTTGGAGGGGGAGCGAGGGCCGGGCCGGACGAGCCGGCCGGGGAATGGGTCCTGGGCCGGTGCGGATGCTCAGCCATGCTCTACTCTTTCCCGCCGACCCGGGGATCCTCCTCGCCCTGGGGTGCGATCCAGACCGTCGACCCCTTGGGGCCGGAGGTGGTGTCGGTCACGACCGCCTCGCACGGAGGCCTGCGCGTGTCCCTGACCGCGCTCGCCCGCCTGCCCGAACCGATCCGCCAGACCGCGCATAGCCGCGACGGCTGGTTCGAGGAGGATTGCGATTGGGCCCTGCCCTACCTGGCCTTGGGCCTGGACGCCTTCGAGGCCGATGCGGCGCGCGGCGCCGAGGTATGGGCCGCGGCGATCAAGACCGTGCAACGCTGGCACCCGCAGCACATGGCCTTGCTGGACGTCCCCCCGGAGGGGCAGGCCAATGGTTAGCCAGCCCGACCTGTTCGCGCGCGGCGTGGCCGAAGCGCCGCTTCGCGTCGATGCGTTGCTCGACGAGGGTGCGCTGTTGCTGCGTCCCGCCGTTTGCCTGGACGCCCTGGACGAGCACGCCGTGCTCGAACGCCTGATCGCCCGCACAGAGCCCCTTGAGGCCGGCGTCCTGGCCGACGCGCTGTTGGCGCGGTTCGGCGGCCTGGGCCGCATCCTCGGCGCCCCGGGCGTGGATCTCGCCCGTGTGGTCGGTGTCGCGGTCGCGGACGAGCTGGGGCTATTGCACGCGCTGTTGCTGCGCACGCTGGAGTTTCCGCTGCGGCGGCGGGAGGTGCTGACGTCGTGGGCGGCGGTGAACACCTACCTTCGGGCTCGACTGGCGGCCTTGCCGCGAGAGGTCTTCCACGTCCTCTTCCTCGACAAGAAGAACCAGCTGATCGCCGATGAGCGTCTGTCGGAGGGGACGGTCGACCACGCGCCGGTCTATCCGCGCGAGGTGGTGCGGCGGGCCTTGGAGCTTTCGGCCAGCGCCCTGGTGCTGGCCCATAACCATCCGACCGGTGATCCTTCCCCGTCGACCGCGGACATCGAGATGACCAAGCAGGTGGTGGCGGCGGCCAAGGCGCTGCAGATCGCCGTCTACGACCATCTGATCATCGGCGTGGATCAGGTGTTCAGCCTGCGGGCCCAGGGCCTGATGTAGCGGCCTCACCTCTTCGCCTTCGTGGTCTTCCAGCGCAGGCGCGGAGCCGCAGGACGGCGTCGGGACGCCGCGAGGGAAAGCCGGGGGGAGCCCCGGGGCTTGGCGGGGTCGCCCTCTGGCTCGAGTGACCTCGCCACCGATCGGCAGCCCCCACAAGGGACGCTGCGCTCAAAGCCCTTGTGGGCGCCGCCGCTAGGCGGCGCGGGGCGGTCACGAGCCGACGGGCTCGCCCCCCCACCCACGAAAGGGACTTTCCCATGCAGCTTTCATCCCCTCCCCTCTCGACCGACCACCTCACGGCCTACGAGGCGCAGGCCGCCCAACTCGAAGACCTGCGGGCCCATCCGCCCGAGGCCGCCCTCCACCAGCTCGGCTGCAGCTTGATGACCGAGCTGCTCGATGTGGTCGGCGACAGCGCCCTGGAGGATTTCCACGTCACCATCGGCGAGGCCCTCATCGGCGCCTTCCACTCGGTCGCGCAGCGGATCGAGCGGGACGCCGACAAGGCCCGGGACCAGCTCGGCGGGCTGGTGCGGGACTTCGACGGGTCCGAGGTCCTGGACACCGAGATCCAGGACGTCACGCGCAAAGCGCGGGCGGCGGATGTCGCCACCCTCGCTATGGAAATCATCCGCGATGCGGCCGCGGCCGCCTACACCACGACGACGGGCGAGGTCTGGAGCCCCTGGAAGGGCTCGGTGAAGGCCTCGCGCACCACGGCGGCGCAGATCGACGCCCGGGACGCGCTGCGCGCCTCCAAGGCCCGCAAGCACCGGGCGACCGACCCCGGGGCGACCATCGTCGCCTTCCGCGCGGCGCCGCAGGCCGACACGGCCGATGACGCCCATCGCATCTTCGATGCGTTGAACTGGGCCCGGGACCAATGGCCGGACATGGCGCTGGCGACCTCCGGGGCCAAGGGCGCGGAGAAGCTGGCGATGAAGTGGGCGCGCCAGAAGGGCGTCACCCTGGTGTTGGCGAAGGCCGATTTCGACCGGCATGGCCGGGCGGCCCCGTTCCGGGCCAATGACGAGATGCTGGAATTCGATCCGGTCTGCGTCCTGACCCTGGCCAATTCCCTGAACACTGAGCGGGCTTCGGACCTGAAGCCCTTCGGACCGGCCCTGAACCTGGCGCAGAAGGCGGCGGAGCGGGGTCTGCGTCACCATCCAGTCAAGGCCCGAGCCTGAGCGGTGCGGCGGCGGCCGCAAGGTCGCCGCTTCATTCACCCGTGGGAACCGCGAGGGGTGTCGAGGCCGCAGGCATGGCCATGGAGACGGACCCGGTCGGGTGGCCGGGCGGGCTGAACGCGATCTCTCACAGCGAACCTGGGACGGGGCCGTTCGGCCTCAAGGCGACCTCGCCAGGGCGAGGCGGCGTCGCCGGACCCTCCGCCCTTCCGCCGCTGCGCGCCGTGCAGGCCGGTTTCCAGCGCCGCCGACCTTGAGCCCGCCCCTCTCCCCGTCCCGGGCGGTCGCATGATCGCGGGATGAGCCCGCCGGTCGAAAACGACGGAGGCCGAGATGGCGAACATGGCGATGGCGCAGGCGGTTCTGGAACACGCCCACCAATTCTACGACGTGGACAACTGGTACGTGGTGGCGGAGTGCTGGGACGCCTGGTCGGTGCTCGAGGAACTGGACCAGCAGGAAGAGAAGACCCGCGTCGCCTTCCACCTCGAGACGGCCGCGATCGCGCATTTCGCCAAGCTGATCGCCCAGCGACGCACGGTCCACTGACGGCAACGGGCGGTCGCGGTGCGGCCGCCCTCCCCTTTCTCGGCGGAACAGGCGCCGAACGGATTCCAAGCTCTAGTGGGTGCGGCCCTTGCCGGCGCGAGCGGTTGGGGTTGGTGATTCGTTCTGTGCCGCCAAGCTGAGACCGTCCGAATACGGTGGAAGGGATCGCCGTCGCGCGCCGAGAGCCCCACCCGGCGGACCGGGTGGGGCGGGGAGCGGGTCCCTCGTTGGCTGGGGTTTGGTGGGTCCAGCCGTTTGTGGGCGGGGCCGGTGATCCTCCTGGTGATCGAGGGCGGCCCCGATCGGTTTTGAGGTCAGGGCGGCTGACCTGGACGTTGGCGTGGGCTTGATCGCGGCCGGCGCTCGCCTGGGCGGATCGTCGGTTCGGTTCTGCCGGGCTGTGGCCGTTGGGTCCCCTCCCCTCTCCTTCCAGCGTAGCGACGGGGCATCGGCGGGCAGTCTGCCGTGAGGCATTGGGGGTCGTGGCGTCGGACAGCGCGATCGCCTGATGGTGTCGGCCGGGTCGCATCGCCTCCTCTCTTCGTGGGGCAACCGCGGCGGCAGACGGTCCCCCGCAATCAATCTCGCAAACCTAGGCCGGGTCGCTCGGGGTTGAAGCCAACCTCGCCCGCGAGGCGGGGCGGCCGGACCCTCCGGTCTTCGCGGTGCTGCAGACCGGCTTCCAGCCGCCCCCGGGCTTCATCCCCTCGCTTGGCCCCGTCCTGACCGGTCGCGTGATCGCGGCAGGGACCGCGAGCCGCCCGGGCTTCTCCGGTCGGAAGATGGAGAAAGACGATGCTGAACCAAGTCCAACTGATCGGTTTCACGGGCGCTGAGCCGGAAATCCGCACCACCCAAGGCGGCAAGAAGGTCGCCACCCTGCGGGTCTGCACCAGCCGCTACACCAAGAAGGGCGGCGAGCGGAAGGACTACCCCACCTGGCACCAGGTCGAGATCTGGAACCAGCAGACCGTCAACTGGCTCGACAGCAAGGGCCTGGCGAAGGGCTCCAAGGTGTTCGTCCAGGGCGAGATCCGCCACGACCGCTACACCGACAACGAGGGGGTCGAGCGCTTCTTCTCCAAGGTGGTGATCGCCATGCCCGGCCACGAACTGAAGTCGCTGGACCGGCCCGAGCAGAACCCGGCCGACGAGGACTAGAGGTCCCTGCCCCGCCCCACCCGGTCCGCCGGGTGGGGCTCTCGGCGTGCTCAGGGATCGGCGAATCCCCCTACCATTCGTGGGCCGTCGACAAGGTCGCGACGGTCTAGAGGTCTAGACCCCTAGGCAGTCTAGGGCGACTAGGGTTCCGGTGCGCTAGACGGTCTAGGCTTACCGGACTACTAGATGGTCCGGTAAGCCGGAATTCCGGACGGGCCGTCCTGCTAGCGGGCCCGGACCTCCGGACGTCCGTAACACCGGATGTCCGGAGTTCAGGAAATCTTAACCATCCGGCGTGCATAGAGAGTCCGGAGGTCTAGACCCCCTAGACCCCGGCTGGCGCAACGCAGTCTGGGAGAGGCCCGATGGCACTGGTGTTGTTCGCGAACACGAAAGGCGGGAGCGGCAAGACGACTGCCGCCCTCGTGCTGGCCGGGGAGCTTGTGAAGCACCGCGCCAAGGTCGTGCTGCTAGAGGGCGACCCCAACCGTCCGCTGATGAACTGGGCGACGGCGCGCGGCATGAGCGTGATCGAGACCTCGCGCAGCCGGGCCAAAACGCCAGTCGAAGCCGCGCAGCTCATCGACCAGGCCGCCGACGAGAATGCCGGGGCAGGGGAGGGCAAGCTGGTGGTGGTCCACGACGATCACCAGGACGGGGTGTTCGACTGGATCGAGGGCGCCGGCTCCTGGGCTCACTTCGTGATCGCCGACCCCGAAGGCAGCCCGAACGAGTGGCTGACCGATGTCGCCTCGCAGGCCGACCTGGTGATCATCCCCTTCGCGCCCTCGGCGCTGGATGCCAAGCAGGTCTCGCGCACGGTCCAGGTGCTGAACCGCGTCTCCAAGCGATCGGGCAAACCCGTGCCGTACCGAATCCTGCTCACCCGGGCGGGGGCCGGCGCCGTGATGACGCGCGACGAGCGCGAGATCCGCCAGAGCTTGGCCGAGCACGGCCTGCCGCTGATGGAGACCACCCTGCACGAGCGCCCGGCCTACCGGGGCTTGTTCAAGCTCGACAAGACCGTGGACGAGCTGCCGTCCGCCGCCGTCAACGGCCTCGACGCCGCCCGGCGCAACGCCGCCGGCTACCTCGCCGAGGTTCTGCAGACCCTCAATCCGAGCCCAGCCAAGAAAACGGAGGCGGCGTGATGGCCCAGGACACCTTTGGCTTCGCCGCCGCCGCTGACGACTCCGATCCCGCCGTCGACCTGGCGGCGTTCGCGCCCAAGCCCAAGCCCGTCGACCGCAAGGCGGCCGCGGCCGCCAGCGAGGTCGCCCAGGACGCCGGGTTCAGCCGTCGCACGACCAAGCCCCGCGAGGCCAAGCCCGCGGCTGCACCGGCGCCTGCGTCCGCGCCCAAAGGCGCGCGCCGCCGCATCTCGATCTCCGAGGCGATCGGGCGCACGGAAGAGCGCTATTCCGACGAGCAACGGGCTCAGCTCAACCTCCTCGCGCCGCTGCCGGTCGTGTTGCGCTGGCGGGAGCTGACGAAGGGCGAAAACGAACCCGCCTGGGTGCTTTTGGAGCGAGCCATGGACGCCCTCGAAGCCCAAGGCGGCAAAACCCGTCGAGGCCAGGGCTGATGTGCTCTCGGCCGCAGCGGGGAGGGCAGGGGACATGAGCGCCCCGAAGGCCAGAGACGGCCAGTTCGACCTGTTCATCCCGTTGATGCGCGACGTCCCGCTGAAGGACCAGCGCGAGACGATGGAGCGGCCGTTTTTCAGCCTGCAAAAGCGCAAGCGGCTGAAGGCGATCACCTACAAAAGCCCCAACGAGGACGTCGAGGTGACGGTCGAGGCGGTCCCCGCTTACGGCATGGCGACCATCTGGGACGCCGACATCCTGATCTGGGCCGCGAGCGCGCTAAACCGCCTTAAGAACGAGGGCCGCAACGACCTGCCGCGCGAGCTGAAGACGACCGCCTACGACCTCCTGCGGGCGATCCAGCGCGACACCGGCGGCAAGGGCTACGCCGATCTCAAGAGCGCCCTGGACCGGCTGGCGACGACCACGATCCGCACCTCGATCCGGGCGCCGCGCAAGGACCGTCAGAGCCGTTTCAGCTGGCTCGACGAATGGTCCGTCGAGGTCGATCCCGAGACCGACAAGCCCATCGCCTTGAAGATCGTGCTGTCAAACTGGGTCTATGAGGGGATCATCAACGAGAAGTCGGTGCTGACCATGCACCCCGACTATTTCCAGCTCTCCGGCGGGCTGGAGCGGGCACTCTATCGCATCGCTCGCAAGCACGCCGGCGACCAAGAGGATGGCTGGACCTGCCGGGTGGCGCTGCTGCACGACAAGTCGGGCTCAGACGCCTCGAACAAGGAATTCGCGCGCATGTTGCGCAAAGTGGTCGAGGCCAACGACCTGCCGGAATACGACCTGGCCTTCACGACCGCGGGCGACAAGTCGCCAGCGGTGCGCTTTGTGCGGCGATCGGCGGCGGAGCGCGCCCAGCTGCGAGCCGAACTGGCCGCCGAAACCTCGAAACGGGAGCGCCGGGTCCATGAGGACCGCCGTTTGGCCGAAGTGGACGGGCGGATGGACCGCTTGGCCCATCGTCGCGTCGACGCCCTGGACGACTAACGGTCTATCGCACACTGCGCAGGGGAAACACTCGCATTTTCCGGGGTTTAGGGGCGGGAAATGATCCTGCGCGCGCGGCCGAAGGCTCGGGGTTTCACCCACCTGAGACTCTGTCGGCAGCCTCCAGAGTGGTTAATATCCCGTTACTCGGGCGGCTTTCCGCGCCGTCGGCGGCGAAAATACGTCGCCTTCGCCGCGCCGCCCCTGGAAACCGCCCGATCCGCCTGGTGTTCGGGGCGATCTGTCGGGGTTTCACCCACCCTCGCGGCCCCCGGGGACGACTGCCCCCGCCCCCTTTCGGGGTTTCACCCACCTTCGGCCGCCCTTCGGGGTTTCGCCCACCCTCGGGCCGGCTCGTGTTCGGGGTTTTACCCACTCCTTTTGGCCACTGTTTGTCGGGGTTTCACCCACTAGGCCGCAGATCGGGGCAGAGCCGACGAATCAGGCCCCGCCTTCGGGGTTTCACCCACCCTTGGGCCTGTGGACAGCGTCGGGGGAACAGCCACTTCGGCGTCGGGGGATCGCCCGCCGCAGGTTCGGGGGAACAGCCACCGAGTGACGGGGGATCACCCGCTCAGTCATTTCGTAGAGGCCTGATTTCGCCGGGGATTTGGACGCCGTTCGGCCGCTTAACTGACTTAACCTTATCCATAATTATATCTCTAACGGCGAGGCCGTCGGCGCCGCCCTGGTCGAAGGGCCAAAAGGGAGGCCCTTAGCCCAGGGCTCGTGGGAAAGGGCGAGCATTCGGCGAACGGGCAGGTGAGAAATTGCCCGAATTCTCACCTCATGGCATGGTCGCTCCCAGCGATGGGAGTGAGACGATGGCCGCTGAAATCCTGCACCGCCCAAAGCGCTTGCCGCGCCGCCGCTTCGGCCTCGCCGCCGGGCTCGGCGCCGGCGGCCTTTTGCTTGGCCTTGCCGGCGTCTTCACCTCGCAAGTCGTGCTTCTGAACCGAACCCCGAGCGAGCCGCCGGGTCTCTACGCGCGCACCGGACAAGGGATCGCCGTTGGCCGGATCATCGCCTTCCGCGTGCCCGCGCTCGGCCGCGCCTACGTCGACCAGGCCTTGCCGGTCTTGCGTCACCGCTCGCTGCTGAAAGCCGTCGCGGCGGGGCCGGGAGACCGGGTCTGCGAAGGGGAGGGGACCCTGGTCATCAACGGCCGTCCCCGGGCGCCTGTCGTCGCCCGCGACCACGTTGGACGCCCCCTCCCGCACTGGCAGGGCTGCCGGGCGCTCACCGCCGACGAGGTCTTCGTCTTCTCCGACCGCGTGCCCAATTCCTTCGACAGCCGGTACTTCGGCCCGGTCTCCCGCCAGGCGGTCCTTGGGGTCTACCAGCTGGTCGCCCCGCTGCGCGATGGAGCGGCGTGATGGATGCGGCCGCGCTCGCCGGCCTGTGCGCCTTGCTGGCGCGCGGCGCGCCGGATGTCCGCTTGCCTGACGGCGTCTCCTGCCCGGCCGTGGCGGTCGCGCCGCCTATGTCCTCTAGGGTCGATCTGCGGGCCCTGACGGCTTCGCCGGCGGCCCGTGACGCCATCGCCCGCGTCACCTTCGCGGAGGCCGGCAACCAGGGAGATAGCGGGCTGGCGGGGGTCGTCTACACGATCCTCAATCGCCTGCAGGACGGCCGCTGGGGCGGCGACGTCGACGCCGTCGTCAACGCCCGGGGCCAGTTCGAGCCGGTGATGCGGGCTGGGGGCGACTGGCGGCGGCTGCCCCCGGTCGGGGCGGCGAACCAGGCGCGCATCGACACCATCCTCAACCTCGCCCTGGACGGCCGGTTGCCCGACCTCACCCACGGCGCCCGCTACTTCCAGAACCCGCAGATCGTCGCCGCGCGGGCCCAGGCCGGGACGGTGTCCTCCGCCCTCGTGGACTTCGGCGGGGCGACGCCATCGGCGCAGATCGGAGCGCATCGGTTCTACGCCGAGACCCCGGGCGGCCGGGCGAGTGGAGGTGTTGGGCGGCGGGGCGCAGGACAGCCGGTTGGCGCCAGCGGGGAAGCGGTGATCTTCGTGGGCCAGCCGGTCTCGACGGAGAGCGCCGAAGCCCCGGCCAGAGGATCCACGCCGCGCGCTGGGGGCGAGGATCCGTCGCACGCCATGTTCGTGCGCGCGGACGGCCAGGTGAGCGCGCCTTGGCCCTAGGCGCCGGCCCCCATGTGACCGTCGGGATCGGGCCCGTAGGCGGCGTCGTCGAGGTCGTCTTCGCGACTTTCTTCCGCCATCGCCGACTGCACCAGGGCGTCGAAATCCGGCGCGGCGATGCCAGCCTCCATCAGGGCCTTCTCGAACGGGTCATCGACGTCGCCGCCGGGCCGCAAGGGGAGGGGGGCGTCGCCCAAAAGATCGCGGACCGTCAGGCGGTCCCGCGGGGCGTCGACCCGCCGATCCAGGATGTCGAGCAGGGCGGTCAGGAGTGTGCGATCCCCCGCCGCTATGCCGTCGATGATCTCGGCCAGCAGCGCGCCGCCGATGATGATCTTGCCCCGGGTCTCTCGCTTGCGCTTGTCGATCGACCACAGGGCCTCGAGCCGTTCGACCCGCGCCTTCAGCACGGCGAACCGCTCGGCGTCGTCGGTGATGTCTTCGAGCGGGCGGCTGTGGCGGCGGGTGTGAATTCCCCCGTGACCGTGGTCGCGAAGCGCCGTTTCCAACGCCGCCATCCGCGCCTTCAGGTCGACTTCCTGGTCGAGCTGCTTGGCGGCCGTGCGGTCTCCGGCGCGGGTCTCCCAAAGCTCGCGACGCCGGGCCTTCTGGGCCTCGGTCCGCTTGCGGTACTTGGACGGGCGGGCGTTCCTGCGGCGCTTGTCGACCATGGCCTCACCGGCGTCAAAATCGCATAAGTTCTCACTTCGCGCGCTTTTTCTATCAATTTCTCCCGTGATGGTCCATGGTGGCCGTCGAGGCAATTGAGGACAATGGCGCATATACCGGTCGTATGGGCTACGCCCACGACCGCGCGGTCAGGCGGCGCCCGACACCCTCAATCCGAGCCTCGGTCAGGACCTCCGCCTCGGATGGGCCAAGGGCGTTGCCCTTAGCGATCCCGCCGGCCGGAGGCCGGGTAGGGAGTGGACGTCGGCGTGGCCTCGTTCCTGTGCCAGGTGCAGACCATCCAGCGCGCGGCCGGCCGCTCCGCCGTCGCCGCCGCGGCCTATCGGTCGGGCCAAGCCCTGACCGATGAGCGCCTGGCCATGGACTTCGACTTCGCCGCCAAGGAGGGGGTGGAGTTCGCCGAAATCCTGGCGCCGGACGGCGCGCCCCAGGCCTTCCTCGACCGGCAGGTGTTGTGGAACGCAGCCGAGAAGAGCGAGCAGCGCAAGGACGCTGTGCCGGCGCGCGAGCTGCTGCTGGCGCTCCCTCACGAGCTGACCTTTGAACAGCGCCGTGAGCTGGTCCGTGCGTTCGTCGCCGAGCAGCTGACGGGGCGCGGCATGATCGCCGATGTCGCCTTCCACAAACCCGGTAAGGAGGGCGACCAGCGCAACTTCCACGCCCATATCCTGATGACGACGCGGCGGGTCGGGCCGGAGGGTTTCGGCGCCAAGGAGCCGGCCTGGCGCACGCCGCAACAGGTTCGCGATTGGCGCGCCGCCTGGGCGGAAATCCAGAACCAGCACCTGCGCCAGCACCTCGGTCCAAACGCACCGCAGGTCAGCCATCTCAGCCTCGCCGACCAGGGCCTGGACCGGGCGCCGACCGAGCATCTGGGACCCTCGGCGACGGCGCTCGAACGGCAGAACCGGCGCACCGACAAGGGGGATCGCAACCGCGATGTCGACGCGCGCAACCGCACCGCGGACGGCCTGCGCCAGGACTATTCCCGCACCGCCGACCGCCTCGCCGCCGACGCGCCGAAGGTGGACGCGCCGGTCGAGCAATTGCTCGCCGAAGGGCTGCGGGTCCGCGAGGGTTTGGAGGCCGAACGGGCGCAGTTCGAGCGGGACCGGGCGGCGTTGTCGGCGGGGCGCGTGCCCTCGGCCGAGGCGCTTGAACGCGATCTCTTGAGCGAGGATCGGCGGGCCGTGGCGCGGGCCCAGATGCGCCTGGCCGCGACCGAACAGAAGGTTGCGCGCACCCGGGCCAAGCGGATGGAGTTGGTGGCGTGGATCCGCAACCCGGCGCGGATGATCTGGGCCAAGCACGCCGAACTCAACGCCCTGGACAAGGCCCGCCGGGAGGTGCGTCGGGCGGGACTTCGGCTGCAGATGCGCCAGGATTGGCTGCGCTCCACGCCGGGCCAGGCGCTGGTGTCGGCGCGGCGCCAGCCGGGTCTTGACGCGGCCGCCGACGCCTCACGTCAACGGCGCACCCTGGTGCGCAAGATCCGGCGCATGGACCGCCGCATCGAGGCGGCGACCCGGACGGTCGATGCGTTGCGCGTCGCCCAGGAGCTGGGCCAGCGGCAGCTGCGGGTTCCGGCCCGGTCACCCGACGCCACCCGCTTTATCCGCGACGTCGGCGCCCCGGCCCGCGAGGCCGTCCTGCGCCACCCCGCGCCCGCCCGGCAGCAGGCCATCGAGCGCCTGAACCGGGGCGAGGGGCGCAGCATCATCCGATCCCTTTTCCCCGGCCGATAGGAGGCGCCCATGGCGGTCAGCAAACGCGCGGCGGTGATCCTCCCCTTGATGGCCTTGGCCCTGCTCGCGGGGCTGGCGACGGCGACCCAGGTGGTGGCGGCGGGCTTTCACTTCCCACGCGAGTTCGGGCGCGGCCTGGCCGACATTGGCCGGGTGCGGATCTACGCGCCCTGGGAGGTGATCGGCTGGTACGCCCGCTACGCTGGCCGCTACCCCAAGGCCTTCGACGGGGCCAGCCTGTGGGGCCTCCTGGCGGCCATGCCGCCGATCGTCCTGGCCATCCGGTTGTCGCGCACCACCCTACGCGAGCCGCCGGCGTTCGGCGCCGACGCCTGGGCCCGGATGGACGATGTGCGGCGCGCCAAGCTGGTGGATCCGAGCGGCGAAATCCGCGGCCGCGTGCTCGGCCGCTTCAACGGTCGATACTTGACCTATCGCGGCGTCGAGCACGCCATCATCGTCGGCGCCTCGCGCAGCGGCAAGGGCGCGGGCCACGTCGTGCCGACCCTGATCGCCTGGCCGGAAAGCGCCTTCGTCTACGACCGCAAGGGCGAGCTCTGGCACATCACGGCCGATCACCGGAAGGCGTTCAGCCACGTCTTCTACTTCGCGCCGACCGATCCCAACACGGTGCGCTGGAACCCGCTGTTCGAAGTCCGCAAAGGGGTCATGGAGATCGCCGACATCCAGAACGTGGTCGGCATCCTGGTCGACCCCCTGGGCCGCAAGGCCGGCGACCTGAATTTCTGGGACCAGAGCGCCACGGACTTCTTCACCGCCGTGATCCTGCACGTGCTCTACAGCGAGCCGGACGAGCGCAAGAACCTCGCCCAGGTCCGCCGCCTCTTGATCAATATCGAGCCGACGCTGCTGGCAATGATGAACACCCAGCATCGCTTCCAGCCCGACGTCCACGCGGCCGACGGCCTGGCGCGGGACGACGACAACCAGCCCATCCCCGAGATCCATCCGGAGGTTCTGCTGGGGGCCAAGGCGCTCGACAGCATGGACGAGCGGGTGAAATCCAACGTGCTGGCCACATGCCGAGCGTCGCTGTCGCTCTGGGCCGATCCTTTGGTGGAATACGCCACCAGCTGGTCGGACTTCTCGATCGGGGACCTGGTCTGCTCGAAGGCGCCGGTGAGCTTCTACATCATCACGCCCCAGGCCCACGCCGACCGCCTGGCCTTCCTGGTGCGGGTGTTCACCCGCCAGGCCATCAACAGCCTGATGGAGAGCGAGCACCTAGACAGCCGACAGCGGCGAAAGCGGCATCGGCTTCTGCTGATGCTGGACGAGTTTCCGAAGCTCGGCGCCCTGCCGTTCCTGGAGAACGCGATGGGCGAGATGGCCGGCTACGGCCTGACCGCCCACCTGATCTGCCAGAGCTTCAACGACGTCTTCTCCAAGTACGGCGACCGGACCTCGCTGTTCGACAACATGCACATCACCGCCGCATTCGCGACGTCGGAGCCGACCTCGATCGAGAAGGTGACGCGGCGCGCCGGCAAAGCGCTGGAGATGCGCGCCAGCTTCAGCGATCCGCGCACCCTGTTCAGCCGCGCGCACCGCTCGACCTCACAGTCCGAGCAACAGCGCTACATCCTGTCGGAGGAGGACGTCCGCGGCCTCGACGACATGAAGCAGTTCCTGTTCGTCAACAACGCCAAGCCCATCCGGGCCGACAAGATCCGCTACTACGAGGAGCCGTTCTTCAAGGCACGGACGGGCGACTATTTTCACGGCGTCCCGGCCAACTATGTCCAGCGCCCGGGTCAGGCCGACCTGCCCGGACCAGCCCACATCGACTGGCGGGGCGTGCGCGCGGCGGGGGGACCCGCGCCGGTGTTCACGGGCGTCACCAAGCCCGCGCCCGCGGCCGCGCCGGCCACGCCGACGCCGATCGACGCCGGGTCGTTCCTTTCGGTCGATCCGATGGAGGACCTGCGCCATCACCCCATCGACGACGGCTTGAATTGAGGCGGCAAGCATGACCCAGCCGAACAGCATCGTCGCCGACCGCAAGGTGGCCGCCCTGCGCCAAGCCATGGGCCCGGTGATCGCAAAGGCCTTAGCCGACAAGTGGGTGGTGGAGGTCTACGTCAATCCCGACGGCCGCATCTGGATCGACCGGATCGGGAAGGGGCGTACCGACACAGGCGAGCGCCTGGCGCCCGCCGACGCCGACCGCATCCTGCGCCTCCTGGCCGACCATGTCGGCGAGGTGGTGACCCGCGATCAGCCGCGCATCAGCGCCAGCCTGCCAGAGACCGGCGAGCGCTTCCAAGGCCAGTTCATGCCGCTGGTGACCAACCCGACCTTCGCAATCCGCAAACGGCCGGAAGTGGTGTTCACCCTGGACGACTATGTCGCCGAAGGGACGATGACGCCGGCCATGGCCGGCGTGCTGCGCGAGGCCGCCGAGAGCCGGCAGAACCTGTTGATCGCCGGCGGCACGGGGTCGGGCAAGACCACCCTGGCCAACGCTTTGCTGGCCGAGCCGGCGTTCTCGGCCGATCGCGTGGTTCTGATTGAGGACACCGCCGAGCTGCAGTGCGCGGCCCCCGACCGGATCGAAATGCTGACCAAACGGACTGAGCCGGCGGTGACCATGACCGACCTGGTGCGCGACACGCTCCGCCTGCGGCCCGACCGCATCATCATCGGCGAGGTGCGGGACGGCTCGGCGCTGGACCTCCTGAAAGCGTGGAACACGGGCCACCCGGGTGGGTTGGCGACGATCCACGCCAACAGCGCCGCCGAGGCGCTGACGCGGCTGGAGGACCTCATCGGCGAGGTCACCCAGCGCGTGCCGCACCGGGCGATCGCCCAGGCCATCCATGTGGTGGTGTTCATCGAGCGCACCGCCACGGGCCGCCTTGTGCGGGACGTGAGTCGCGTTGTGGGTCTCGAAGGCGAACGCTACGTTCTGGAGCCGGTTGGATCAACCATCTGAACGGCTTACCTCGCTTTCGTCAGGACGCTTCAACAGATCAGCGGCCTCCACGTTCAGCGCTTTGGCCACGCGGTCTAGAAGATCGACGCTGGCGGCGTAGACACGACGCTCCAGCGAGCTGACGTAGGTCCGGTCAATGCCTACGCGATGGGCTAGCTCTTCCTGACTCAGGCCTGCGGCCTTTCTGTACCGCTTCAGGTTCGACGCCAGGATTTCTCGAATCTCCATCCCCAAGAGAGCAGGGCGTTGTGGAGTATTCCACCACGGAGTATTCCATTCATTTTTGGAGATTGAGGGCTGACGTTGGCGGGTGAGGACGACCACGACGATCTTGTCGGCGCCCAAGGCAAACTGGTGGTGTTCATCGCTAGCCTGCTGTCGCGGGCTGGCGTGGTGAGTACGAGTGAGTTCTCCAGCCTGTTGTCGGTCTTCGCGGACACGGTGGCGGAGACGGAGCCAGGGGAGGGCGCCTTGCTGGCGGCATGGGCGGCCGACGTCGAGACCGGCCCACGTCAGTGACTGCCTAGCCTTCGTCACCGGCCGGCGCGGCGACCCAGAACGCCTCGACCGCTTCGGCGTAGGTCGCGAAGTCCTCGGGGGTGATGACAAGGTTGGTGCCGTCGGGCGCGGCGCTGCCGAGATATTCGTCCTCGCCAACGATGTTGTAGGGCCAGAAAAGCTTCGGTCGGCGCTCGAACAAGGCCCGCGCCGAGTCGCCCCGGGCGTGTTTTACGGTGTTGGCCACGAGGCGCAGCTCGTCGAGGGTGGAGAACCAGCCGGCTTGGGCGAAGGACCAGCCGTGGCCGGCGAGGAAGGTCGCGATGTCGTCGAGCTTGGTGCCCTCGATCTTCTTCATCTGACCCTTGCTCGCCCCGAACATGGGCGCTTCGCGGCCAAGCCAGTCCCGGACAGGGGTTTCCCAGTGGGCGTGGAAGATCGTGGCTGCCGCGAAGTTGATCGAAGTCTGCAGGACCTGCTCGAGGTCCGAATAGTGCAACTGCGCCGCTTCGTGGGCGTGCTCGGCCAGGGTGCTTTCATCGATGTTCGGCTGGATCGGTCCCGCTAAGGCCTGTTGGAAGACGGCGTCGCCGTGTTCGCGGGCTTCCTGCTCGATGTTGGCGAAGGCTGGAAATACGCGGCCCACCATCTGGCCGCGGAAGACCCTGAGCCTGGCGAGCGCTTCGTCGCGCTGCCAGGTGTAGAGGCCGAGGGTCTGGGGCGGGGTCAGCGGCATCTTGGCGAAGGTCTCGTGGTCGGCCCCGACCGGCGGCTAGCCGGCCAGGGCGTATTGGCGCGCGACGGCGGGACTTGAACCCGCGACCTTCCTGCCCATACATCTGGCGTGCGACCGACCAGTGCATGTCGAAAACAGGAGCTCTATCCGGCTGAGCTACGCCGCGATCTCTTGGAGGGGAGGGCTAGGCCCTCCCCATCGACTGTCGAATTTGGCTCGCGGCGACGGGACTCGAACCCGTGACCTCCCTGCCCATGACCGTCGTGCGACCGACCGGTGCATGTCGAAAACAGGGGCTCTATCCAGCTGAGCTACGCCGCGATGGGTTTTCTCCTAGGTGACCAGCTTCAGCTTGGGCTTCGGCGCGCCCTTCCGCGTGGCCTTGATCTTGGCGATCTCCTTCTTCTCGGCGATCTCGGCGATCTTCTCCTCGGCGAAGGGCGTGACCGCCTCGATCAGGCCGTCGAGGTGGTAGACGTTGGTCTTGCTGCCGGTCTTCGACTCGCGGCGCTCCTCGCGGCGGATGTAGCCAGCCCCTTCCATCTTGGCGATGCGGCGCTGAATGGTGCGCGGATCGACGTCCATCGCCAGCGCGATCGTGCCCTTCGACGGGTGCGGCTTGCCCTCGGCCTTCCACCACTTCGACGCCAGGTGGAGGATGATGTTGATGTCGATCGCGTCCAAGCCGAGCTGGCGCTGGTTTTCGATGATGACGCTAGGGAAGAAGGTCCACCCCGCTTCCACCAGCGGTTTGGTCCACTTCTTCTCGTTCGTGCGCAATTCCGCCTCGGCGGCCTTGTCTTCTTCTTTCGCGCTCATGGCGGCGGCTCCAATCTGTTGCAGCCGATATGAGGCGCCGCTCGCCCGCCCGCAACTTTTGGGGGGAGGCACGCCAGTCGCCCCCTCTATGGATCATGGGAATGATACGGGCGGGATGCAGGATCGCCGGGATAAAGCTTGGACGGCCATCCTGATTCGTAGGGCGCCGGGGTCTGCCCCCTGGGCGACGCCAGGATCCCCGGCTGGGAGACGGTGATGTCTCCCTAGGGAGGCTTACCTGTCTCCCGGTCGAGCCAAAATACTTGCCCGACAGCCCGTTTTACCCCGGCCATCACCGCTTTCATAGTCCGGTCTACTGGAAGTTTCGGGACTTCAGCTTCAGCGTATCGATATGAAGGTCGGGAATTTATCCCGAGCCGGACGCTATGCCGAGCATCGTCCCTAAGCCCCGGAACTTCCGGTAGGTCGAGATTGTCCCGCTCGGCATAGTCGCGCCTCCTCCCTGAACCAGCAGGGAGGATCCATGAGCTATTCACTGACAACACCTGGGCTTTGGGCCGGGCTTGAGGACTGGGTTCATCGGGCCTGTGTCGATGCGGTCGTCGCCGAGATGCAGGCGCAGGGTTATGCCGCTAGGAGCATCTTTCGCTTCGTCCAGAACGCCAGGGCTTTCGTTGCTTGGCGGGACGGCGCCCTCGGCGCCGCAACGATTGACCACGCTGATTTTGGGCGCTTCGTCGATCACCGCCGCGAGGGCGGGCAGCTAAAAAACGGAGACCGTAAGGGATTGGCGCGGCTGCGCCAGAAGATGGTCATGGCCGAGGTACTGACCACACCGCTCGCGCCCAGCGGACCCGTCCACGATTTGGTGGCTCGGTTCGAAGCGGATCTGACCCGACGCGGATACAGGTCGGCGTCCGTACGCTCCTATACGTTCTTCTGCCGCCCGTTCCTGATTGAGCTGTGGAGCGACGGCGCCGAACTGACCAAGGCCGGGGTTCTGGATTATCTCGAGCGCCACGCAGGCGACCGCGGGCGGACGACTGCTGCCATCATGTGCTCGCGCCTTCGTGGCCTCCTGCGTTTTATGCGCGCCAAGGGGCTGATCGCCGAGGATCTCGCATTGGCTGTGCCGTCCGCACGAGCCTATCGGCTGACGGGCCTGCCGGCCTATCTGCCACCCATGGAAGTGGACGCCATACTGGCGGCGTGCGACCGGACGACGGCTGTCGGCAAGCGCGACCATGCCGTGCTGAGCCTGCTCGCGCGGCTTGGCCTCCGCGCCGCCGAGGTGGCGCTTTTGACCCTGGACGACGTCGATTGGAGGGCTGGCGCGCTCCGGATCGACGGCAAAGGCGGCCGGGTCGCTCAAATGCCAATGCCGCAAGATGTCGGTGAGGCGCTGGCGGACTACATCCGTCATGGCCGCCCGCCGACAACGTCCCGCACCATTTTTCATCGGGTAGAGACGCCCTGCCTTCCGTTCACGGCCGCCACGCCCGTCATCCTGATTGCACGCCGCGCACTGCACCGATCTGGCCTCCACGGCAAGGTCAGGGGCGCCTCGCACGTGTTCCGACACAGCCTGGCCACCCACATGATCCGGTCGGGCGCCAGCCTGAATGAGATCGGCCAGGTCCTCCGCCACCAGGCCCCTGACACCGCCCGCATATACGCCAAGGTCGACGTGGCCTGCCTGCGCAGCCTGAGTCTCGCTTGGCCGGGGGGCGCGCAATGAGTGACCTCGCCATCGCCCTGGACGGCTACCTGAAGCTCCGGCGCGCGCTCGGATTCAAGCTCGTGTCGCAAGAGGATCGGCTAAGGCGCTTCGTCGCGTTCATGGACGGGTGTGGTCAGACCGTCGTTACCGCCCGCCTTGCAGTCGAGTGGGCGGGCTCGCTCTGCGGTCCCGCCACGTGGTCGTCGCGCCTGGCCACGGTGCGCGTCTTTGCGCGCCACCTCGCGCTGACCGATCTGCGCACCGAGATTCCACCCAGTGGTGTCTTCGCGCCCCAGCGGAGACCTCGCCCGTTCATCTACACGGAGGCGCAGGTCGTAGATCTCATGGCGGCCATGACGAAGTTGCACCCGACAGGCCTGCAGGCGCAAACCTATCAGTGCTTCTTTGGGCTGATCGGCACCTCCGGTCTTCGCTTCAGCGAAGCCGCCGACTTGCTCCGGGCGGACGTGGATCTCGTTGCCGCTGTGGTCACCATCCGCGAGACCAAGTTCGGCAAGTCGAGAGTGATCCCGGTTCACGAGACGACTGCGGAGGTGCTTCGCCGCTACGCAGAGGAGCGGGACCGCTGCGGGCGACGACGCGCCAGCGCCTACTTCTTCACCGGCGATCGCGGCGCCAAGCTCAACCACAGCAACGCTCACAAGACCTTCATTGACGGGACGCGGCTGACCGGCCTCCGACGACCAGATGAGTCCGCAGGGCCCAGGATTCACGACCTACGGCACACGTTCGCCGTCCGCACGCTGACGGCCTGGTACGCAGCCGGCGAGGACATCGAACGCCGATTGCCCGAGCTGACCACCTATCTCGGTCATGCCCACAGCGAAGACACCTACTGGTATCTTTCGGCGTGTCCCGAGCTGTTGGACCACGCCAGAGCCCGTCTCGACGCCAGCTGGGGAGCCGGCGCATGAGCAACATCCTTCCCGGCCTCATCGAGCGGTTCTTCATCCAGCGGCTCATGCGTCAGCGTAACGCCAGTCCGCACACCATCGCCGCCTACCGCGACACGTTCCGGCTGCTGTTGAAGTTCGCCCATCGCCGCTACGGCAAGCTGCCGTCGGCGTTGACCCTCACTGATCTGGACGCCGATCTGATCGTCGCATTCCTCGACCATCTGGCCGACGATCGCGCCGCAAGCGCGGCGACGTACAACCTGCGGCTCACCGGCATCAGGGCCTTCTTTCGATTTATCGCCTTCGAGGAGCCCGCCTACAGCGGGCAGATCCAGCGGGTGCTCGCCATCCCCGGCAAGCTGTCGGCCAAGCGCGAGGTGTCCTACCTGCTGCGCGAGGAGATCGAGGCGATCTTGGCGACGCCAGACCGGTCGACATGGCTCGGCCGCCGCGACCACGCCTTGCTATTGATGACCGTCCAGACGGGCCTGCGACTCTCCGAGCTCGTCGGCCTGGACCGGGATGCCGTCCAGCTGGGCGTTGGGGCGCACGTCCGCTGCTTCGGCAAGGGGCGTAAGGAACGGGCGACACCATTGACCCAGGTCGCGCGGGCGACGCTTCAAGCGTGGCTTGCCGAGCCGCCGCGCCGCCGCAGCACAGCGCTGTTCCCGACCGTCCACGGAGACCGGATGAGTGCTGACGCGATGCAGTACCTGCTCGCCAAGTACGTCAAGGCGGCCACGGCAAGATGTCCGTCGCTGGGCCGCAAGGGGGTCTCGCCGCATGTCCTGCGCCACAGCGCGGCGATGGCGCTTCTTGAGGCCGGCGTGGACGCCACCACCATCTCGCTATGGCTCGGGCACGAGTCGACGCGCTCGACGCAGCCCTACCTTCACGCGCACTTGGCGATTAAGGAGGCCGCGCTTGCGAAGGTGGCGCCACTGGCAGGTCAGCCGGCGACGAGGTTCAAAGCAACCGATCAGTTGCTTGCCTTCCTCGACGCCCTTTAGCGCCCCAGTTTGAGGTCGGCTGATTTTGCTCACCCACAGTGAGCAAATCGGCCGACTTTCAAACCCGCTACGTCAGGTTTTCAGGATCAGCCGCTCGACGATGTCGCGATCACGCCAGATGGCATCAAGCTTGCCATGCTTCTCGTGGATGCCGATCTCAATCAAATGGGTTGGGAAAATCCTAGAACCAAGTCCTAAGCCCGACGACGAAGGTCGTGGCTTCCGGGTTCTCCCCGGCTGCGCGGACATAGTCGGCAGTCTTCCCAAGACGGCGATCCCACGACACGCCGATGTAGGGCGCGAATTCACGGCGGATCTCGTAGCGTAGGCGCAGGCCAAGTTCGGCGTTCGACAGGCCAGAACCCGTGCGGGTCTCGGGGGTATCCTGGGCGGCAAAGTTCAACTCCGCGCGGGGTTGCAGCACGACGTGCTGGAAGAGGCGCAGGTCGTAGGTCGCCTCCGCGCGGGCCAGCAGCTCACCTTTGGTTGAAAGGAATGCTGCGCCTTCGACGTCGAACCAGTAGGGGAAGAGGCTCTGCGCGCCGACGGTGAGATAGGTGCGGGCGTGCGGGGAGAAGTCCTGGCGGACGCCGCCTTGCAGGTCGAGGTATCGGCCCATGGCCCGGGAATAGAGGGCCTGGACCTCACCGGTCTCCAGGCCGTTCTTCACCGCACCTTCGCCTTCGGATCGGACCACCAAACGGTTGATGTCGCCGCCGAACCAGGCCTGCCCGTCCCAGCGGTAGCCGCCGCCATGCGAGCCGGCCTGGTACTCGGCGAGGTTCAGCATGACCTTGGAGAAGCGCTCGCCGCCCATCTCCATCCGCATCATGTGACGCGACGCCGCCATGACCGCAGGATCGTAGAACCGGTCCGCCAGATGGTCCTTCGCCGCCGGCGGTGGCGGGGTATCGGGAATTGGCGGCTCCGCGGCGGCAGGCATGGCCATCCCTGGCATGCTGCCGGATTGAGGTGGGGCCTGCGCCGCGCCTGACGCGCTGCCTTGCGGCATCGGCATCCCAGGCATGGACGACGCGGGCGCGCTCGCGGCGTGGTCGCTATGGCCGGACATGTTCATCCCGGCCATGGGCGCCTGCGACTCGGATTGGCTGGCGGCTCCGTGCCCCGCATGAGCCGGCTTCGGCTTGGCCGCCGGCTTGGCGGGCTTGGCATGCGCCATGCCCGGCATGTTCGGGTCCATGGGCTGCGCCAGGGCGGGTGCAGCCCAGAGGAGCGGCAGCAAGGCGGTAAGCGCGAGGCGGCTCATGCGCCGCCTCCTTCCGGTCGGCGCACGGCGAACACCTGCATCATGCCCGCCTCCATGTGGTAGAGCATGTGGCAGTGGAATGCCCAGTCGCCCTCGACCGGCGTGAAGTCCCAACTCACCTTCCCTCCCGGCAGCACGTTGACAGTGTGCTTGCGCGGCCGTTGTCCCGGCGGCGCACCCTGGACGACCTCGAAGAAGTGGCCGTGCAGGTGGATCGGGTGGGTCATCATGGTGTCGTTCACCAGCGTCACCCGCACGCGCTCGCCGGCCCGGAAGGTGTAGGGATCGGGCCCGTCGCTGAACTTGCGGCCGTCGAACCCCCACATGAACCGCTCCATGTTGCCGGTGAGACGGATCTCCACGGCGCGGCTGGGCGGCCGCGGATCGGGGTTCGGCTCTAGGGCGACAAGGTCTTTGTAGACCAGCACCCGGTGGCCGACGCTCTCCAAGCCCTGACCGGGTTCCCCGGTGCGATCCTGAGGCAGGGAAGCGATCGTCTGCACGCCCGGACCGAGCTTCACCTGCGGGGCGTTGGCAGGGTCGCGCATGGACATCTGCATGCCCTTCATCGAGCCCATGGCGTCCGAGCCGCGCGGCTTCGGCGCCGCCATGCCAGGCATGGCCGCCATGTCGGTGTGGCCCATCGCGGCGTGGTCCATCGCCGCGTGGTCCATGCCGGCCATGGCCTGGCCGGCGGAGCCGGCAGGCATGTTCATCCCGGCCATGCCCCCCATGTGCATCTTGGACATGTCCATCCCCATGTCCTTCATCGTATCGATCGGGCGCTTGCGGAGCGGCGGGACAGGCGCGGTCATGCCGGGACGCGGCGCCAGGGTGCCGTGACCCATGCCCGACCGGTCGACGGCTTCCGCGACCAGAGTGTAGGCGCGGTCCTCGTTCGGCTGCACGATGACGTCGTAGGTTTCGGCGTTCCCGATCTGGAATTCGTCCACCTCGACCGGGCGCACGTTCTGGCCGTCGGCCGCGACCACCAGCAGCTTCAGATCGGGAATGCGGACGTTGAACACGGTCTGGGCGCCGGTGTTGATGAAGCGCAGCCGGACCCGTTCGCCCGTCTTGAACAGGCCCGTCCAGTTGTCCTTCGGACCGTGGCCGTTGATCAGGAAGGTATAGGCGGCCCCGGTGACATCGGAAATGTCCGTCGGGTCCATGAGCATCTTGGCCCAGTCGATCCGCTCGCGCAGGGTCTGGTCCTGGCCCGCCAGCAGGCCCGCGACCGTCTGGCGCTGGTAGTTGAAGACGCCGCCCTCCTGCTTGAGCTTCTCAAGGATGCGGCGGCCCGGGAGATAGCTGTAATCGGAGAGCACGATGACGTGCTCGCGATCATAGACGACGGAGTCGGCCCCTTTGGGCTCGATCACGATCGGTCCGTAAAGCCCCGCCTGCTCCTGGAAGGCGGAATGGCTGTGATACCAGTAGGTCCCGCTCTGCTTGACCTCGAACTCGTAGGTGAAGGTCGAGTGCGGGGCGATCCCCGGAAAGGTCACGCCAGGCACGCCGTCCATCTGGAACGGGACGAGCATGCCGTGCCAGTGGATCGAGGCCTCCTCGTCCATCCGGTTCTCGACCGCGAGGCGGACGGTCTGGCCCTCTTTCAGCCGGAGGATCGGCCCAGGCAGAGTTCCGTTGATCGTGATGGCCGGACCGGACCGACCTTCCACCGGCCAACGGGCGCGGTCCAGGACCAGCCGGATCTGATCGCCCGAAATGCTGGGCAGATCGGTCGGCAGACCGGTGGTTGCGGTCTGCGCCCAGGCGGGCAGCGCGCGGCCGGCGAACAGACCTCCGCCAAGAAGCGCGGCGCTCTTGAGAACGCGCCGCCGGTCGATCGAACTCATCTGACATCCCAGGATCGGCGCCCGCGGGGGGCACAAGGTGTACGCCGCAGCCGAAGGTCATCCCTTACCGGCATCAACGCGCCGCGGAGATTTGAGTAGCCCGCCGCCGAAAATTCACGGCCACGGCGCCATGCCGCTGCTGATGAACGCCGCCTGAAAGCGAACATCAGGAGCCGCTCAGCCGGGGGCGTTACATCATTTCAGGTTTGAAACTCTCCGACGAGGAGCCCCACAAATGAAACGCCTCATCCTGGCCGCGCTCGCCACCAGCCTGCTGGTAGCCGCGGCTCCCGCCCTGGCCCACGAAGGCGATGACGACGATTGGGCGGTCCAATCCTATGACAGCTTCCAGCAGCAGTACCATCACATCTGGGACGGCATTCAGCACGGCGCCAGCGATGGGTCCTACACCCAGCGCCAGGCGCAATACTTCTACGGACAGCTGCGCAGCATCCAGGCGCGCGCCGACTGGGAGCAGCGCACGGGCCGTTTCGACCCGGACGAGATCAGTGACCGCTTGGAGAGCCTGCACGATCGCATGCACGTGGCGCACGAGCGGGGCCACGAGCGGCTGGACAACGACTGGCGGTACAGCGGTTATGGCCAACCCTACGGCTACGGTGGCTATCGCCGGTAATCTGGCGTGAGGGATGGCTTCAGGCCCACGCGTAGCCCCATCAGGACCAGCTCCGGAGGAAACCCATGATCCGTCACACTGCCCTTG